>NZ_JAMYPY010000008.1:0-281747 GCF_040320605.1 Mesorhizobium sp. M0659 | reverse complement strand
GCGCCAAAATCTCCATGCCTTGCGATATCGCTGGCGCGAACCACCACGAAAGCGCAAGTTTCAGTCCATGCCAAAGCTATCTTAGCGCCTATGCCTTTGAGGGGGAGATGGCCGGCAGGCCAGAGGGGGGCGCGAAGAAACGCGACCTTTCGGTCAAACAAGCTCACCCTCTCAGTCCAACCCGGGCAAACTTTAGTCAACTGAAATGCCAGCGGGACAGCGCCCCCCTCTGCCCTGCCGGGCATCTCCCCCTCAAGGGGGGAGATTGGCAATTTCACTGGTCGTCACCACCCTTGGTGAGAAGATCGTCGGCAAGCGAAATCGCCGTGCGGCGGTCGGCTTCGCCGGCGGCGGCAAATGCCTCTTCCTGCATGCCGCGGATCCACGGCTGGTCGCTCGGCGAGGCGCGTTCGAGCGCGGCGGTCATCATGGCCAGCCCGCGCACGATCTTGCCGCTCTGGAACAGAAGATTGCCGAGCGTCGCCTGGGCGCCGGCATGGCCTTTTTCGGCGGCGAGTTGGAACCAGCGGCCGGCCTGCTTGACGCTGGCCTTGACGCCGCCCTCGCCCTTCAAAAACATCTGGCCCATCTCGAACTGGGCGTTCGGGTTGCGGTAGTTGGCGGCCGCGCGCATGTAATATTCCTGCGCCGCGACCTCGTTTTCCTCGACCGGGCTGCCGGGGATACCTGTCCGGAGATAGTCGCCCAGCGCCACCAGCGCGTCGGAGACATAGCTTTCCTCCGGCGATCCCGGCTCGACATCCTGATCGACGATCTCGGAGAAGAATTTGAAGGCCGCATAGTCGTCGCGCGTCACGCCGTCGCCTTCGGCGTACATGCGCGCGAGCTTCCAGGTGGCGCCGATCTGGCCGTTCTCGGCGGCGTATTTATAGGCCTCGACCGCCTGTTCCTTGTGGCCGCTCTTGTAAGCGGAGAAGCCGAACTGGAACACGGCCCATGGGCTCGATTGCGGCTTCACGCCGGTCTTGTCGTCGAACACCTTGTCGTCGAAGGCCATGGCCTGGCCCACGGCGCCAAAGATCGCAACAGCGACCAGTGCCGGAAGGACAGACGACCTCAACAACTCAGATATCCGCATAGCAATGTGTTTCTTTGGCACCGCCCGGATGGGTGACCGCGCCGTCGCGGGCAGGCCCTACCGTTTGTGCGTATTTCCAGATCGCGCCCGACTGATAGTCGGTCGTGCGCGCCTTCCAGGCCTTCGCCCGCGTTGCCAGTTCGGCCTCGGACAGGTCGACCTCGATCGTGCCTTTGGTTGCATCGATCGAAATCACATCGCCGTCTTTCAAGAGCCCGATCGGGCCGCCAACGGCAGCTTCGGGCCCGACATGACCGATGCAGAAACCGCGCGTCGCGCCCGAGAAACGACCGTCGGTGATGAGAGCGACCTTGCCGCCCATGCCCTGGCCGTAGAGCGCCGCCGTCGTCGACAGCATCTCGCGCATGCCCGGGCCGCCGCGCGGACCTTCGTAACGGATGACGAGAACCTCGCCTTCCCGGTAGTTGCGGTGCGTGACCGCCTCGAAACATTCCTCTTCCGAATCGAAACACCGTGCCGGACCTGAGAATTTCAGCTCCGTCATGCCCGCGACCTTCACGATCGCGCCTTCGGGGGCAAGGTTGCCCTTCAAGCCCACGACACCGCCGGTTTGGGTGATTGGTCGGTTGGCGGGACGGACCACATCCTGGCTATCATTCCAGGCAACATGCTCCATGTTTTCGGCCAAAGTACGGCCAGTCACGGTCATGCAGTCGCCATGCAGATAGCCATGGTCGAGCAGCGTCTTCATCAACAGCGGAATGCCGCCGGCCTCGAACATGTCCTTGGCGACATATTTGCCGCCCGGCTTGAGGTCGGCGATGTAAGGCGTCTTCTCGAAAATCGCGGCAACGTCGAACAGGTCGAACTTGATGCCTGCCTCATGCGCGATCGCCGGCAGGTGCAAAGCCGCATTCGTCGAGCCGCCGGTGGCCGAGACCACGGTCGCCGCATTCTCCAGCGCCTTCAGCGTGACGATGTCGCGCGGCCGGATGTTCTTGGCGATCAGCTGCATGATCTTTTCGCCGGACGCGAAATTGAAGCGGTCGCGCATCTCGTAAGGCGCCGGCGCGCCGCAGGAATAGGGCAGCGCGAGGCCAATCGCCTCGGCGACGGTGGCCATGGTGTTGGCTGTGAACTGGGCCCCGCAGGAGCCGGCGGACGGACACGCCGCCTGCTCGATCTCGAGCAGTTCGGCATCGCTGACCGTGCCGACCGAATGCTGGCCGACCGCCTCGAACACGTCCTGCACAGTGATCTGGCGGCCGCGATAGGAGCCCGGCAGGATCGAGCCGCCATAGATGAAGATCGACGGCACGTTGAGCCGCACCATGGCCATCATCATGCCGGGCAGCGACTTGTCGCAGCCGGCAAGGCCGACCAGCGCATCGTAGCAATGGCCGCGCATGGTGAGTTCGACCGAGTCGGCGATGACATCGCGCGACACCAGCGACGACTTCATGCCCTGGTGGCCCATGGCGATACCGTCGGTGACGGTGATGGTGCAGAATTCGCGCGGCGTGCCGTTGGCGGCCGCGACGCCTTTCTTGACCACTTGCGCCTGGCGCATCAGCGAGATGTTGCAAGGCGCCGCTTCGTTCCAGCAGGAGGCAACGCCGACCAGCGGCTGCGCGATCTCGGCCGCCGACAACCCCATGGCATAGAGATACGAACGGTGCGGCGCACGCGCCGGACCGACGGTCACATGGCGGCTAGGCAGCTTGGCCTTGGAGATGACTTTGGCGTCCATTCTCTTCCTTGCCGCGGGCGGCGCGGCCTGCCTCATCGCCGAGCCTTTTGGCGCGTGTCCCGAGACAAATTCGAGGTGCGCCGGGTTTATGGCGGGAAATGGGCAATTTGGTCGGGCGGGACCGTTGTGCGGGGGTTGGTCGGGAACTGTTGCCAAAACGTCACAATTACCAGAGGCGAAAGTGATGCGACGGATTTGCAGGCTAACTTTCACCCACAAAACAAAAGGCCGGGCAACGCCCGGCCTTTTATTATAATTTTCAGAGCCTTAGAACTTGATCTTGACGCCGCCCGAAATGGCCGTGACCAAGTCGTTTCCGAAATTGTAGCTGACATCGGTGCCGGCCTGGTAGCCGTTCTCGTCTGTCAAAAGTCCTGAGTGACCGCTGGTCAGCACACCGATCGCGCCGGCCAACCGCACTTCGATGTTGGCGGTTGGCGTGTAAGCGACGCCGCCACCGAGTGTCCACGTGTCGCTCTGGGAGCCAACGCCGTGCGAGGTACCACGATCCCACGAAATCTGAGCTGCGCCGCTCCACTGCTCGTTGAACTTGTGGCCAATGCCTGTGGTAACCGTCCAACCGTCACGGTACATCAGATCTAGCGACGTCAATCGCACCGGAGTCGGAGAGCCGAGCCCCGGAGAAATCGACGTACAAGCTGCCAGCCCCTTAGAAGCTTGCGAGCAGATAGGAATGCTCTGCAACACGCTCCAGTTGACCCATTTGACGGACCCGAAGGCAAGCCAGCCGGGTGCGATACCGGATTGGAGCTTGAATTCCAACGAATCTGGCATGGAGGCATTGCCATATATGTCTATCGGCTCGGCCCCTATGCCGACCTTCGTCAAATCAAGCGTGCCAGAGAGATTGTCGAGCTTTACTTGCGAATTATAAACAAGGCTTGCGCGCAGCGCTATCTCAGGAATTTCGTAAGCAAGGCCAGCACGCCAGCCCCAGCCAGTGCCTTTGAGGTCAACGCGACCCGTGCCGCCGAAATTGGGCACCAGTGGCGACACAAGGCTTTCCTTGAAACCGTAGACTTCCTGGTAGAACACACCGCCGATGAAGCGAAGCTGCCCCTTGCCGGCATCCATCTTGTAGGAGCAGGTGCCGGCGTAGTTATTACTCTTGATGTCGGTTTCCATGTTGGACTGCGCGCCGGCCCAAAGGCCGGGAGCCGTATGCGCACCCCAAGGCTGTGAATAGTCGACCATACAGTCGACACCCTTGACCACCTCGGCCTTGACGCCGATGCGTGGCACCCAGTAGCTCTCGCTGTCTTTCGCCGTGCTGCCCAACGCCGACACGTTGCCATCTGAATTATCTGTGTCCACCGCATTCTTGAGCTTGCGCTCCGGCATGACATACGTCGCTTCGGCTTCGGTGGCGAAGGGCGCCGGATCGAACAGAAGGTCGACGTCGTAGCCACCGCGCTCGATGCCGCCGGCATGCACGGAGCCGATCAGGCTCAGCGAAAAACACCCCGCCCCCAGCAGTGTTTGCAAACGCAAATTGTTCATTGGATGTCCTCCCCGAATACTAGTGGATCAAGCTAGAACCAATTCGGGTTAACGGTGCAACAATGAATTGATAATGCGTACATGTACGCACTTGCAGAACGCATTTCGGAAAAAGTGGCGACCCGCGCAAGCATGCCGGAAAAGGGCCATTTGGGCGGCAATCGGCGCAAAAAATCAGGAGGATTCGCTCTACACAGTATAAAAACCGGCTGTTTTGCCGCCAATGGCCGCCATTGTTACATTATGGCAACAATGGGGCGAAAACTTTCCGTTTACGTCAACATTAACGCTACGGAATGCCTGTTTTTCGGGCAGAAGACCTGCCTTGACGCCGTTCCCGGGCATCGCGAATCCGGCGGATCAGCCGGCGTCGCGCACCCTGGTCAACGCCACCGAAAGCTTCTCCTGCTGATCACGGTATTCCGCGAGTTTTTCGCGCTCGGCCGCGACGATCTCTTCCGGCGCGCTGGCGACGAATCTTTCGTTCGACAGCTTCTTGTGCAGCCGCGCGATTTCCTCGGTCACCTTGGCCAGTTCCTTCTGCAGCCGCGCCGCCTCGGCGGACAGATCGATCAGGCTGCCGAGCGGCAGGCAGATCGTCGCCTCGTTGAGCACGATCTGGGCCGAGCCCTTGGGTGCGGCGTCCTGCAGCGAGATGTCGCCGACCCGCGCCAGCCGCTTGATGGCGGACGCATGGCGTTCCAGCCTCTGGTGAGTCTCGGCGCTGGCGCCGACCACCACCAGCGGCGCGATCGCCGCCGGCGGCACGTTCATTTCAGAGCGCACGGAGCGAATACCGGAGACCAGATCGACCAGCCAGTTGATGTCGGCGGCTGCATCGGCGTCCTCGAAGTCGGGCGACGGCCAGGCGGCGTGGCACAGCAGCGTTGCGCGCGTCCTGCCCTCACCTGCCGTCTGCGCCCACAGCTCCTCCGTCATGAACGGCATCATGGGGTGAAGCAGCTTGTAGATCTCGTCGAGCACGAAGGCGACGCAGGCACGGCTTTCGGCCTTGGCAGCCTCGTCCGTGCCCATAAACACCGGCTTCAGCAGTTCCAGATACCAGTCGCAGAACAGGTTCCAGACGAAGCGGTAGGCGGCGCCCGCTGCTTCGTTGAAGCGGTAACCGGTGATGCCCTCGGTGATAGCGCGCGACGCCCTGGTCAGCTCGGTCAGGATCCAGCGATTGACCGGCAGCTTGGCGTCGTTGAGCCAGAAATCGTCATTGCGCGCGACCTCGTTCATCTCGGCAAAGCGTGTCGCGTTCCACAGCTTGGTGCCGAAATTGCGGTAGCCGGCGATGCGCGCCGGATCGAGCTTTACGTCGCGCCCCTGCGCCGCCATCACCGTCAGCGTGAAGCGCAGTGCGTCAGCACCAAACTCGTCGATGAGGTCGAGCGGATCGATGACGTTGCCTTTCGACTTCGACATCTTCTGCCCGTTCTTGTCGCGCACCAGCGCATGCACATAGACGGTGTGGAACGGCTCCTCGTGCATGAAATGCAGGCCCATCATCATCATCCGGGCGACCCAGAAGAAGATGATGTCGAAACCGGTCACCAGCACGTCGGTCTGGTAATAGGTTTTCAGCTCCGGCGTGTGATCCGGCCAGCCCAGTGTCGAGAACGGCCAAAGCGCCGACGAGAACCAGGTGTCGAGCACGTCCTCGTCGCGGGTCAGGATCTCGCCCGGCTTGAAGGTCTCGAGCTTGTCCTCGACCCAGGCCTTCCATGGACCTTCCAGCGCCAGATAATATTCGATCGCGGCGCCCAGCGCCTCTTCCTCGGTCTTCTCGACGAAGACCCGGCCGTCCGGCCCGTACCAGGCCGGGATCTGGTGACCCCACCATAGCTGGCGTGAAATACACCAGGGCTGGATGTTCTCCATCCAGTCGAAATAGGTCTTTTCCCAGTTCTTCGGCACGAAGTTGGTACGGCCTTCGCGCACCGATGCGATCGCCGGCTTGGCCAGCTCGGCGGCGTTTGCATACCACTGCTCGGTCAGAAACGGCTCGATCGGCACGCCGCCGCGGTCGCCATGCGGCACGGCGTGGCGATGCGGCTCGATCTTGTCGAGGAAGCCGCCGGCCTCCATCAGCTCGACGATTTTCTTGCGCGCGACGAAACGGTCGAGACCGTCGAGCTCGTCCCAGACGGCCTGGCGCTCCGGCGTCACGTCGAGCCCGGCGAGAAAATCCTCGTTATCCCTGAGCGTTATTGCCGCCTCGATGGTCAGGATGTTGATCGCCGGCAGCTTGTGGCGCTTGCCAACCTCGAAATCGTTGAAGTCGTGCGCCGGCGTGATCTTGACGGCGCCGGAACCCTTTTCCGGGTCGGAATACTCGTCAGCCACAACCGGAATTTTCCGGCCGACGATCGGCAACACGACATTCTTGCCGACCAGATGCCGGTAGCGCTCGTCGTCCGGGTGCACGGCGACTGCCGTATCGCCCAGCATCGTCTCGGGCCGTGTCGTCGCCACGGTGATGAATGTCCCAGGATTTTCCGGATCGAAAATCTCGCCCTGGATCGGATAGCGGAAGTGCCAGAGATTGCCATTGACCTCCTGCGGCTCGACCTCCAGGTCGGAGATCGCCGTCAACAGCTTCGGGTCCCAGTTCACAAGGCGCTTGTCCTTGTAGATCAGCCCTTCCTTGTAGAGGCTGACAAAAACTTCGAGCACGGCCTTGGACAGGCCTTCATCCATGGTGAAGCGTTCGCGCGACCAGTCCGCCGAGGCGCCGAGCCGCTTCAGCTGGTTGAAAATGGCGCCGCCGGACTCGGCCTTCCACTCCCAGACCTTGTCGATGAACTGTTCGCGGGTGAGATCGCGGCGATGTATCTGCTTTTCCATCAGCTGGCGTTCGACCACCATCTGCGTGGCGATGCCGGCATGATCCATGCCGGGCTGCCACAGCACGTTTTTGCCGCGCATGCGCTCGAAGCGCACGAGTATGTCCTGCAGCGTGTTGTTGAGTGCATGGCCCATATGCAGCGAGCCGGTGACGTTGGGCGGCGGGATGACGATGGTGAAGGCCTCCGCCCCCTCCTCGGCGCCGGCGCCGGCGCGAAATGCGTCCGCCTCTTCCCAGATTTTGGCGATCCTGGGCTCGACGGTCTTGGCGTCGTAGGTCTTTTCAAGCATGGGAAAATGGTCCGCGCGGTCGGGAGTTTTGCTGACCCGGTGTAAATCGGAAGGTTTTGGCCAAGTCAACCGCGAGGGCGGCCTCAGTCCTTCAACGCAAATAGGCGGGGCCCTGGTCATTTCAACGGGAAGGCCATGCCTGCACCTTCATCGTCAGCGATCCCGACGGTACCTGATCGTGTTCGCGACATCGGCCGGAAGCTGACCTGCAGCGAAAGCGTCGCCCGAAGGCGGCGCCTTAATCCGGAACGGGCTATGGTGATGTCTACTGCGCGCCGCGCGCGACGCGCTCGATTTCTTCGCGTACCAGGCGCTCGACCAGCGTCGGCAGATTGTTGTCCAGCCAGTCCTGCAACATCGGCCGCAGCATCTCCTCGGCCATCTCGTCGAAGGTCTTCTTGCTGCGGCTGGCGAAGGCGTCGGAGAGCTCGCCGAAGGCGGCTGCGACCTGCCGTCCCGTATGTTCCGAAACGATCGCCGACCGAACCGGAGTTGTATCGGCCGGGCGCGCGCGCTCGCCGCTCGAAGGACGAGGCTCGAAAGCCGGCTCGGCAGCGAGATCGTCCTCGAAAGCCTCGACCTCCGCGATTGCTGCCTGCCGATTTTCAGTCTCCAGCTGCCTGATCTCCGGCTGCCTGATCTCGGGCCGCCGTACTGTGTCAGCCGGTTTTGCCTGATTGCCAACGGCCGCGATTTCGCGGCGCCAATCCGTGACGATCGAGTCGGTGGTTTCCGCCTTTGCCCGCACTGCAGCTTCTGCCCTGACGGCGGGAGCTGGCTCACTGGCTATCCTGGCGCTTACTTCCGCCAATGTCATCGGAGCATGCGCGGGTGGCGCGGCGGTCGTGGCATTTGCCGCAATGGCAGGCTTCACTGGCGACGGCTCGGAGCGCGGCTCCGGCCGCGCAACCACCGGCTCGGCCAGTTGGGCCTGCACCTCGGCCAGCGTCACCGGCTTCTTGCTTTCGGTCGAGCTGTGCAATTCGCTGCGGAAGGCCTCGACATCCGAAACAGGCCCGGCGGCCGGCACAAGGTCCTGGCGCAACTCATCGGCGTCGCCCGGCAGCTTGCGGCCGGTGTCGCTGTCTTCGATGATCCTCCTGATGGAAGCCAGTATTTCTTCCATGGAAGGTTCGCGCTGTGCGCTGCTTGCCGTCGCCATCGTCACATCCGCCGCCCCCGCACATGATCCCGAAAATCGATCTTCGATTTTCGAAGAGGATCAGGCGCAAAATCAAAGTTCTACAGCGTCCTTTGCGCATCCACCGGACGCGTGGCGCTGTAGTGACCCGTTCCTGGATTCCTGTCCGGCAAAGCCGGATACGAATCATGGCGACAGCGTAGCCGACGGATCGCCATCCGAGAATCCCCAATCTCGGAAGACGCCGGATTTCAACAGTTTAAGCCATAAAAGATAAACGCCGCGCATCCTTGGGAAGCGCGGCGCTACGATACTTTCAACCTTGGCGGGATTTGAACCGCTCGGGGGGCTCAACGGCCGTCCGGCGTACGCAGCCCGATCCATTTGTCCTTGACGGCTCTGTAGTGCTCTTCAGGCTTGTACTTCACCACATTCAACGCCAGGCGATCGGCCGACAGGCGGCCCATTGCCGAAAGGATGGCGTAGCTCGCTACGACCACATCGCGCTCGGAGCTGGCGAGGTCGATCTTTGCCGAGATGACGGCGTTCTGGGCGTTCAACACGTCGAGCGTGGTGCGCTGTCCGACATTGCGCTCCTCGATGACGCCGTTGAGTGCCAACTGTGCGGCCGCGATCACCTGCCGATTAGCGTCGACGCTTTCCCGCGCTGCAATGTATTGCGTCCATGCCGAGGTCACGGCCTGGCGCACCGAGTCACGGCTGACATCCACCTCGATGCGAGCCTGGCTGAGCGATTCCTTCGACTGACGAACGAGTGCGGAGGTACGGCCGCCCGAATAGATCGGAACGGTCAGCGTCGCGCCGACGGTGGCGGCATTGGAGTCGCCGTCCGAATTCCCCGCGCCAGGTACGGTATTTTGATAGGCATGGGAAAGGCCGGCACTGGCAGTCAACTGCGGCAGCAACGCACCTTCCTGCGTCTTTACATCAAATCCCGCTGCATCGACGGAATGTAGGGCGGCCAGGATGGCCGGATGCTCGTTCGATGCAATACCGATCGCCGCCTCGAGACTCCTCGGCAACAGCTTCGCCAACGGCGACGCAGCCTTGAGCTTGCCCGGCTCGTCACCGACGATCTGATGATAGGTTGCTGCACTGGCCAGAGCCTGCGCACGGGCGGCACTCAACTGCGCCACCGCGGCCGAACGCGACGCGTCGGCCTGCGCCACATCGGTGCGCGTGCCCTCGCCGACCTCGAAGCGCGAGCGTGCCGCGCGTGCTTGCTCGGTCAGGAACTGAAGGTTCTGTTCGGTTAGCACCGCCACCTGGCGGTCGCGAATCACGTCCATATAGGCGCTCGCCGCGTTGAACAGCGTGTTCTCTTCGGTGTTGCGCAGGCCCTCGACCGAGGCCCTCACCTGTGCAGCGGCCGACGCGACTCTGTTCTTGGTCTGGAAGCCGTCGAACAGCGTCTGGTCAATCCGAACGCCGAAGCTGCCGGTGGTCAATGCCAGGCTCGCGTTCCTGCCGTTTAGGTGCCTGGAGGTGTAATCGATATCGGCCGAACCAGTGATCACCGGGCGATAGCCCGACTTGGCGATCGCCACGCCCTCATCGGTGACGCGCACGCCGGCACGGGCCGAATTCAGCGAGGAATTGTTCTGGTAGGCCTTGGAAAGCGCGCCGAGAATGGTTTCCGCCGAGGCGGCTATCGGCGAAAGCGCTGTCGCGGAAATGAGGACGGTAACAAACAGACTCTTGGCTAAGGACGGCACTTTATATCCCTCATTCGTTTTGCACGGGAACTACGCCACGCCAGCCCATCCCTAGGGATCGGCCAGCGCCGCGTCGATGTATCGTTCCCCCGCTGACAGCCTCCCGAACCCCGGTTAACCAATCAGCAACGATTGTTCAATCGCAAGCCAACATGACAGAGTCTTTGCTGCAAGGCAAAATCACTTAGAACTCGAAGGCATGAATGCGTTCAAATCCGGGTAGTGGCTTAATTGCCGCATTAAATGCCCGTCTTCCGGTTACAACCCCCCCTGCATTGAAAAAGAGCCGGGCTACGCCCGCATTGCCCTGCCCTTCCACAGCCACCAGCCGACCGCCTTCGGCTAGCTGGTCAAGCAGCGCCGCAGGCACTTTCTCGACGCTGCCGCCGATGAGAATCACATTGTAGGGCGCCTTGGCGGCATGACCTTGCGGCAGCGGGCCGGTGACCACGGTGACGTTATCGCAGCCCTGCGCCGAAAGCGCCGCTTTGGCTGCTTCCGCCAGTGTGGTATCGCTTTCCAGCGCCACGACGGATTTGGCCAGCCTGGACAGCAGCGCCGCGGAATAACCGGTGCCGCAGCCGACATCGAGCACCGAATCGCCGGCGTCGATCTCGGCCAACTGCAAAAGCTTGGCCATTGGCGACGGCTCCATGAGGTAGCGCGCACCGCTGCCATCGGCGCCGTCGGAGATGCGGATATCCTCGTCGATATAGGCGAGAGCCTGTTGGTCGGCCCCGACAAAGGCCTCGCGCGGCACGGCAAGCATGGCATCGAGCAATGCTGCGTCGGTCACATCGGTGGTGCGGACCTGGCCGTCGACCATCTTGACGCGAAGTTCGGAGAAATCAGCGCTCATGTCCTAACCAATCCGTCAAAAGCCAATGCGCTGAAATGCGCTTGTCGCGCCGACACTGCGGCGCATTCGACCTGAACTCAAGCCCCCGGCATGCGGGAGGTGAAGCGACTGGAGGCCTCGCCCGGAATCGAACCGGGGTGCAAGGATTTGCAGTCCTCTGCGTAACCACTCCGCCACGAGGCCTCATCGCTCCCGGCGAGCGAACTCAATATGGTGGCAGCGAAAGGTCGTCAAGCGTCCGCGCGGCATTCCGGCGCGCTTTCCTCATCAGCCTCCGCAACGTGGTTCCCGAGCGGTTTCAGCGCTTGGCGCACCGGCATATTGGCCGCTCGTCAAGCGTGCTGCGCGACCGGCGAAACTCGAACCCGCAGCTTTACGCAGCGGGAGCAAACCGGCTTCGCCGCATAATCGCACGCGGCTGGCACCGGCGGCTGCCGTTCTCGAGGGATCTTCGAGGGGGAAATCTGCGAGGGGCTGGAAAGCGAAGCGGCCGCTGAACCGGAACCCCGCACCATCGCTTTCAATTTGGCCGGCGACGGCGTTCCCACCAGACGACGAACCGGCGCCGCAGGCGGCGCACCGCGGCAAATTCGTAGGAAAGCACCAAAAGGCCGAGCGGAATCATCCAGAAGCCGAGAATCGGCAGGAAGCCGAGAAGGCCGAAAAACACCAGCATGATACCGATGGCGATCCTCAGCCCGCGCGAGCGCGGCATGGTGAACTCGCGCCCGAACACCGAGATTTTCCGCGCCGGTGCCTGGTTTTCGTCTGCTGCAGTCATGTCGAAAGTCGATCCGGTTGCCTTCGATAAAGCCATATGCGCTAAAGGCTGCAATCGCCGTTCAGGTTCCGCCGACCAAGGTCCGACGGCGCCCAAGACGGCTCATATGTGGTGTCATCCGGCGATTGCCAGAAACCATTGGGTGAAAATGCGCTAAAAAATGCGAAATGCTTCTTTGCAAAGCCGAAAAGGGTTTGCTATAGGCTGCGCCACTCACATGAGAGCCTCTATTCCCCGGTAGCTCAGTGGTAGAGCAACCGGCTGTTAACCGGTTGGTCGCTGGTTCGAATCCGGCCCGGGGAGCCAACATTTCCAAACACTTAGCCCGCTTTCCCTTTCCTGAGCGTTTACTTGAGTTCCGGACAGGGCAACATCTGGGGCAACGATGACCTTCGCCCTTGCAATGGTTACTGCTCGCGTGGCGTTCGTCGGCGCAGACCGTCTATACAGCGGCGTGGACAGCATGAAGTCGTTCGCGGCCACCAAGATGGCCAGGCTGGAAACCGCCGACGGTCACGGCTTCATCACCTATGCTGGCGCCGGCGCCAGATCAGGTAGCAAGCCTTTCGAAGTCAGCGAGTGGATCGAGGGCGTTCTGCGCGGAGCGAACCGCACGCTCGATCAGACCTTGCGGGAAATTGCCGCTGCTGCCGAAGAGCAGGGCTTCGATAAACACGCCCCCGGCCACACGTTCGGGTATGTGGGCTTCATCGACGGGAAGGCCCGAGTTGCGGCTATTACGTCGCTGGACCAGATGCAAATGAGGCTGGAGACGGGTGCCTCGACAATCGATACGAAAGGCCAAACCAAATTTCGGGTGATGGACTTGAAGCTCGGGCCGCGTGTTTATAGCTTTGGCATCGCTCTCGGCTCAGGCGCTCCCCACTTCCTGCCCGTGACGATTATGCAAACAATGACGAGACAGGCCGCTCGTGCCAGAACGAAGGAGCGTGCGGCCGATCGTCTCAGCGCATGGTTCGTGCGAATGAACAGGGAGATCAGCGCGAAGGAGCCGGCGACCGTGGGACCGCAAGCACTTTGCGCATGGGCTTACCGCGAAGGCGGCGGGGCGCATTCAGCTTATGATGCCGATGGCCGTCGAATCAACAATACAAGCATGCTGCCATTGATCTCGAAAGGCTTCCCGATGAACCAAGTGCTCGGGCCACTCTGGGAACATGTTCAACGGCAGATGGCGACGGGGTGGAAGACCGGTGAAGCTCCCCCTGTGCCATCGCAGGAAGAACTGAATGCAATTGCTCGGTCCATTGACGATCGACCGCAGCGGAAATTCTAAAAAGCAGCCCGCCATAGCAAGACAGGGGGCTGGTTGTTTCGGCACGGAATGATCTAGCGCGCCCAGCCCGGCACCGCGGGGCGGCGGGCCATTTATCGCCAATTGGCGAAAGGTCAGTCGCGAAGGATGCGCGTCACCCCCGGTATGATCTTCAGCAGAGGTACGTCGCCGATCTCGCCGCTTCGCCAGCGCCCCCAATCGCGCACGACGTCTTCACATAGGCCTGCGTCACATCAGGGCGGCGCTGCGCAAACTCTCGTAGGATTGCCTTCCCGATCGCATAGCCCGAGCCTGAGAAGAGCGCGAGCCCGCCGAGGCCGCTGATGTCGCAGGCATCCTCAAGGCTCCAGGCTTCCAGCCCGACGCCGCTTTGCCCCGTACGGTTGCCCCAGCCAAGGCTCGGCTCGTAGTCCCCTTCGTCCTGCGAATCGTGTCGTCTTGGACGTCGCCACCGTGCTCGTTCTCCTCCTCGCGCTCGCGTCCTGGGCGTGCAATTCCAATTGGCTGCCATATCCCCATCCGAGGCTTTCCTCGAGATCAGGATCCGGGCTCATGGCTCGAGCAGGTCGATCAGTCGCTCTATCGTGGTTGCTATCCCCAGGCGGTCGTTTTCCGCCACGGTGAGGAAGATTGCCCCGTCTTCACGGCGCATGTCAGGTTGATGGATGGTCATGATGTAGGCTCTCTGGTTTCGGCTTCTCACGGCCGGTTGCCAGTGGACAGCACTGGCGCCGGGAGGGTGAGAACATGGCCAGAGACCATGCGCGAACGGCCTTTCCCTTTCGGGTCTTGTATAGCCGCCGCTCTCCCGGCATAGTGCTGCCGTTCGCTCCGACGGCTAAGTCGGCTCGTTCTACCCGTTGGCAATATCGATCCTTGGAGGGATCGCCCCGCCAATGCTCTGGGTGCAGATGGCCCGGCAGGGCCATCCGCGGGAGTTCTCACGCTCCGCCGGTGATGATGCGCCGACACCTTTAAAAACTCAAGCACGCCCTTGCGGGGGCGAAGCTTGCGCGCGATGCTTCAGCCATGAAAGCGATGCTTTGTTCGTTGGTGATGGGTGCGACGATCTGCACCGCGGGCGCCGAAACTACTAAGCGGGAGGCGTTCGAAGCCTGCCTTGGCGCCGGGATCGACCGGTTCAAAGGCCTCTGCGAGCCGGCCGACCTACTGGCCAGGGCAATCCTCTTCGAGTGCAACCCGCAACTCACCGACCTCCTGATATCGATGCCGCTGGGGCCTAGCAATGATAGAGTCGCTTTGGCAGAGAAGCACCGGCGGGACAAAACCGAAGAGGTCTTAACCCTCTTGCTAGAGCACCGGCTGCAACATCCCTGTCGGTAGCAACAGTCCGCGAAAAGGGGAATTATCCCATGGTCGATGATGTATATCTGCAAGCCTACCGAGACGGCGGCTTGAATGCCGTCAACGATCTTCTCAAGGAGCATTTCCCGACCGACCGCGATCGGGTGATGGTCATGGAGGGTCTTCAGGACACCGGCTATTGGGCGATCACCTGGCATGAGAAGAAACACCCGGACGGCGGAATGTACCGCGATTTCGGACGTGTGAAGGCGTACCTCGGCGACGGGGACGAATAATTATCCGGCCGCTTCATGCCCTTTGGCGCCGGCTCCTATCGGCCGATATGCCTTCGCAATTGCCTTAAAGGGGCAGTCCAACGCCAACTCTTCGAGCGCTTGAGCGCCTCCATCTCCATCTTCATAGCGTCCCTTTCAATCGCGAGAGCCTGTACTTCTACCGCAAGCGCCTCGGCTCGGCCGTCATCTGGGGCAGCGGGGGGAGGAGGGGGTGTGGGCGGCGAGTCGGGTGTAGCCAGGTTTTCGAGACGGTCGAGCGCAAGTCGGTTCACGGCGTCGGCTGCGGCTTCCCGAATGAGCGCGGTCCAGCCATCGGGATCGACACACATGATGTCCCAGAAGACCTTTTGTTCCAGGTGTCCTGTCGGAATGGCGACCCGTAGCGGCGCCGGAAACCAGATCGACGTCTCACACGCTTTGATGAAGCCCGTCAGCCTCGCGAATCCGGAGTCTCTGAGGTTTTTCCACTTAGCGGAGAAATGCAGGCACGTAGGAAGGCGAAGGTAGCGCACGGCGGCGAAGCCCTTTGTGAGCACGATCCGACGCCAGATCTCCCAGTCTCCCGCCCCGTTCACATCTTCTGGCCACACCGTCCGCTCTGCAAGAGCGCTGGCGCGATATACGACGCCTGAGGCCGCTATCGTGTTCCCTCTCGCCATGAATTGGCGCCGCTCTTCGGGAAAAAACAGGTTGGTAAGATCAGGACCGCAAATGCCGTCGGTCGAGACCCAGAGGACCTGGCCGTAGACAAGTGCCACCGACGGATCGACGAACTGGCCGCGCATGAGTGCAAGATGATCCGGCATCATCAGGTCATCGTCGGCGGCGAAGGCTATCAATTCCCCGCGTGACGATCGAAGCGCCAGATTTCGATTGGCATAGCCAAAGTGAGGCGCCTTGGGGAAATCAAACCAACGAATGCGCGGGTCGGAAAAGCTTTTCACGACCGCTTCGGTCTCCGGTGCTGCACCGTCGCCAACGACCAGAAGCTCGAACGATTGCTCCGTCTGCGCCAGCACCGACTGGATCGCATAGGCAAGAGAGTCGGGACGATTATGGGTCGGCATCAGAACGCTGAAGAGCGGCGGAGCGTCGTCTACCATCCCTTGAGGCCGCCAAAGTCGACCGGGATCAAATCGGTATCCAGCGGCAGCCGGTATTTGTCGGGATTGGCGTGGTCATATTGCATTGTAGGAAAATTGATTGCTCTAACGTCCCTCGCGCCGATGTTGTGGTCCGCGTGCCAGACGAATCTGGGGATGTTCATCAGGCGTGGCCGGGCTGAAGACAGAACAATCCGAAATACCTGTCCGCAGGTGCTCGACTCGGGCCTTGGGTCATACAGGACGACCTCCATCTCGCCATCGACAACGAAGTATCGATCCTCGTGAAGCTTATGCAGCGCCCAACCCTTCACCGTTCTCGGTCGTATGGTAAACATGTAGCAAAAAACAAGCGGATCGGGATGCCAATTCCAGCGAGGGTCGTAGACCTCGGTGACGCTTCCCCTGTCGTCGAGGTGAGCGGTCATGTCGTGAAACGTCACGCCGTCGGGGACCTTGCCGATCGGCTCGCCGGATCGAACCGTCTCCTGATCCTTCTGGGCCCCTGCCAATGTCTTATCGAGAATGCTCTGCGTCATAGGACTCATCCAATCTAATTAGCTTTGGCAGCGCTCCTCATGCCCTTCTTTTAACTGTCTTTCAACGGCAGCGTGGAAGGCCACGCAATCAAAGAGGACGGCACTGTAGCCAATTTCTCCGATTGGAGAGTGGAGCGGAACTGCCGTTTGACTTTCGGTTCGACGACATCACCCGGCTGCGCCAACCGCTGCCGGCGTCTTGCTATACCGCAAGCGCAAGGCCTTGCGCTTGCGGTAGCCGTCATAAACACGCTCGGTCACGCCCTTCATGGTCGGGCCGTCGGCAGGATGGTTGGAGTAGCCGCGTTCGTGCACCAGCACGAGGTCAAGGCTTTGCTTCTCGCGAGAAACAGCCATGCGAGTTCCTTTCCGCCAACTGGCGGGCTGGACGAAGCGCGCGCGAGCAAATATCAGACGGCCGGGCGGGGGTATTACTTTGCGGAGGAAACAACTTTGGACCGTCTCGAACAGTTGCGGAGAAATATCGACAAAACCAGCATGTCGATAATTGAAATCGGGCCGTTCTTCAGCCCGATCGCTCCGAGGGCGGACGGCTGGGATACGACAATAGTGGACTTCCAGGACGGCGATGCTTTGCGCGAGATGGCCCGTGGTCACACGGCCGAAGTCATCCGCAACAAGGTTGACGAGATTGAAAATGTCGACATCGTCTGGACCGGCCAGCCCTTGGACGAAGCCGCCTTGGCCGTCCGGCCGGATGGTTTTGATTGCCTCATCGCCAGCCACGTGATCGAGCATACGCCGGACCTTATTCGCTTCCTGCAGCAATGCTCCCGCTTGTTGAAGCCGGACGGCATCATTTCGCTGGCCGTTCCCGATATGCGAAAATGCTTCGACCTGCTCAAGTCTCCCACCAGCCTGCGCGAAATTCTCACCGCCTACCGGGAAGGCCGCATCAGGCATTCACCGGAAGCGCTGTTTGAGGGGCGATGCTCGGCGGCGACACGCGGCGGAAAGTCGGCGTGGATCAAAGGCGATCACTCGCCGCTCGGCTACGCCCACAGCCTCGAAGCGGCATGGACGGAATATCAGGGCGACCTTAAAGGCGACATGTCCGACAGCAGGCCCTATGTCGACAACCACGCATGGTTCTTCACGCCGGCGATGTTCGAGCTGGCGATTTTCGAGTTGAACGCGCTCAAGCTTGTCAACTTTAAGATCGCCTTCATCGAAGAGAATATCGGTTCGGAGTTCGTGGTGCAGCTGCGCCGCAGCGACACCCATGCGGCGCTTTCCAACGACGCCCTAAACGCCGTCCGCATCAAGCTCGCTCTGCGGCATCACGCGGAATTCGATGCCGAAGTCGGGCCGGATTATCGCGAAATCCAGCCGGTGAAGATCGAGCGGGAAATCGTCAAGGTGCCGGCCGCCAGAGACACCATCCCCACGCGGGAACTGGTTAGCCTGCTGGCAACACGCATCCGGCGCAGGGTCGGCCTGGACTAGTTGATCAGGCCGTGCGTCCGCAGAGCGTCTTCTAGCGTCTATTTCGGGTTCATCGGGAACCAGGCGTCGAGGTTTTCCCCGGCTGCCTTGCAAACCGGATGGCACGTTCCGGGTTCTCCCGGATCGCCTTCGAAATCGCGTCGACGCTTCGAATTTTGCCCTTCACTGGGGTCAGCGTGTCGGCACCGCCGAGCGCTTGGGCGAACATGTCGACAAGCTCCTGCCGGCGGCGCCACTCGCGCGTGCGACGGTCCAGCATGCCTTGAGCAAGGCCGCCATGCTTGCGGGCCATGTCAGGCGCTTGAGCGGGGTTGATGGCTAGCACTTTCGTTGCCCTTGCGTTGCCCGAGATAGATTATCGACGCAGACGATGCGGCAAGCGCTTCGATCGCTTCAGCAGCGGTCAGGCCGAACGCCTGCTTCAGGTGGGGGATAATTGGCCGGCTGATGCGCTCCCGCCTGTCAGATCGCAGCCAGGCTGCAGCCTCCTCGATAGCGGCGCTATGTTCGCGATCAGTGGTCATTAGGCCACCGCGTCTCGCTGGTCGACGCGGGCCTTCACCCAAGCATCTAACTCAGCCTCGACAAAGGCGCGCCGACGGGGCGAAAGGAACACCGGCTTAGGAAACCGGTGCTCCTTGATCATGCGGTCGATGTAATTTCGAGAGTACACGATCCCCTTTGAGGGGCGTTCACTGAAGGCGACAAGAGTTTGCATTGGAGTGCCTTACGTTGCTATCGAAGGCCTCATAGCGTAGTCATTTCAGCGTCGGGAAATACACTTCTTTGAAGAAATTTTGTGCGAACAAACCCGCGTGCTGGTTTAGAGCGCAATCAGCACTGGCAAATCAGGATAGCTTGCTTTTTCTCTTCATCCCTATAAGCGATGATGCGAGTGACGATGGACTTGCGAGGCGGCGCGGCGCCAAGGAATAGCTTGGCACCGGTCTCAATGAAATTGGCAGTAGGGCTGCCGGCGCTCTCCGATATCTTTATATGAGCAATCGGCACTTTAAACGCCGCGCACCAGAGCCGAGGCCACGTATGAGCCCATCGATCTCGGGCTGCTCGTTTTTCGTCGGTCGACCTTCCAACCATTTTTCCATGCCGTCAGCTATAGCGGTCACGCTCGCAAGCAGGCGGTGAAGCACCCGTTTAGCGATCTCGACGTCACCCTCGGTGAACTCAGCCGGAACGAGGCATGCGTTTAGTTCTTCTTCCGACATGGGGACCGGAGCTGCGTCGTCCCAACTATCAGGCACGCGCACACCCGCCCCAAACTCGGTAGCCGTCGACAACTCGAGCTTTTGGCTATCCGAATACTGCACGGTGGACGACACCGCCTCCTGGAGCCTTTTCCATTCATCGACGGTCCCTTGATCTGTGTCCTTTTTCCGCCGCTCGGCCGGCCAATGAAACGTATTTGCAATGTCGTGCAGCTTCGTTCTGAGCCAATCGCCATGAGGCATGGAAAACCCTTGGGATTCCAGCATTGAAAGGATCTCTCGTTCGGCTCGCTCCGAGAAATCGTGCTGATAGTTGAAATTGAGGGTCATTGACCGACCGCCTTTATCTGGATGACATTGTTGGCCGTCTTGCGGCCTGTCAGCGCCACAAGCGCGCCCTCCCAGCGCGTCAGGGCGTCTCGCTTCACCTTGAGGCGGTCAGACTGGTTGTACGTCCTGACTAGCGCCGTAGGCACATGCCCGATGACAGCCTCGGCAACCTCGTCCATCACGTCGAGCTCGGACAGCCGGGTGCGAACCGTCCGGCGGATGTCATGATTGACCCACGCCGGCAGCTTGGCCTCTTGATCGTCTTTCCGAAGCGCTGCGAGCATGGCGGCGTCAATCCGCAGCTTGACCTTGTGGCCGATCGTCACCGGTCCCGCGCCGTCGAGCGAGCAAAGCCAGTTGCATTTCTTTAACCGCGGCAACTCGGCGATGATGCCGAGCGCTTCGTCAGTGAGAGGCACAACGTGATCGCGGCCGGACTTGAAGCGCGCCGCCGGCACAGTCAGCGTCTTGCGGTCAACGTCGACTTCGGTCCATGACGCCTGGGCGATATCGTTGAGGCGCTGGCCGGTCAGCAGCAGCAGCCGATAGACGGCGCTGTAGACGTCGCCAGCGGCCGTGGCAGTCCAGAGCGCCCCAATCTCAGCATCGGTCAGGACGCGGTCCCTTGATCCCTTCTCGCCGATGGTGGTGCGCACCTTCTTTGCCCGGAAGGGTGAGGCGGTGATCAGGTCGTCATCGACACACCAGCCGAAGAACGTCCCGATCTTCTGGGCGATGTTGAGCGCCTGCCGCTGCGCGCCGCGCGCATAGATCGGTTCGACCACTTCCATGATGTCGGCATTGGTGAGGGTGGCGACGTCCCTGCCCTTCCACTTCGGCAGGCATTCCCGGTTGAGGTCGCGCTCGTCCTCGTCGGCCTTGCGGATGCCATCGCGGCGCCGGGCTTTGATGAACCGTTCAAGGATGGTTTCGAAAGACCGGTCACGGCTCTCTGTCGCTGCCCTCGCCGCCGCCTGCCGCTCCTCGTCAGCCTGGACCTTCGGGTCAATGCCGCGATCAATGAGCGCTGCCCACTGCCTCGCCTTGGTGCGTGCCGCTTCAAGCGACATGACGTCGTACTCTCCCAGCGCGCGGCGGGCTGGCTGAGTTGCAACACCGAAACGGGCGATGTAGACAAAGCTGACTTGTCCGGCCTTAAGCTTTGAACCGTTGGACGGCTCCTTGTCGGTTACGCGGACGCCCATGCTCGGGATTTGGGCATCCATGATCACGTATCGCTTGCCAGGAGCAGCCGGCTTCAAAGCCTTCAGGCGGTTGTCGGTCAGGTTCTCGCGGGGCATTAGGGCTCTCCGGGGCAACGTCGGGGCAACAGGATGCAACTGCTGCCTATGTTGCCCTGTGTGCTCTAATGTGCAACAGGAAAGCTGAAATCGTCATGAAACAAGGGGTTTTTCAGGAGTGGAACAACCGGTATATGGCGCTGGTGGGCTATCCCGAGAGCGGCTGTTAACCGGTTGGTCTCTGGTTCGAATCCGGCCCCGGGGAGCCACCGCCTTTTCTAAGCCGTGGTGCGATCTTGTACACTACAGCGCCATTGTCCGCGCACTTCGGTCCGCTTAGCTTCTGCCAGAACGGCTGGTAACAGCTACGAAGCCGATCGAGGCAGTTTGGCGGGCATCGCGCCCCTGCCCTCGCCCGAAGGCAGCCTGATAACGCCCGGCATCATCTATGAAAATACCAAATCGGGAGGACGTTGGTGCAAACCAAGAAGATCATCAATGACGGCAATCGCGCCGTCGACGAGATGCTGGAAGGCATCCTGGCTGCGCATCCCCGACATCTCAAAGCCGTTGACGGAAGCCCGCGCTCGATCATCGCCCGCGATGGACCGCGCCAAGGCAAGGTAGGCCTCGTCATTGGTGGCGGCTCGGGCCACGAGCCGAGTTTTCTCGGCTTCGTCGGCAAGGGGCTGGCCGACGCGGCGGCGATCGGCAATGTCTTCGCCTCTCCGCCGCCCGACCCGATCCTCGAATGCGCCAAGGCGGCGAGCGGCGGCGCCGGTGTGCTGTTCATGTACGGCAACTATGCCGGCGACGTCATGAATTTCGACATGGCGGCCGAGATGGCCGCGATGGACGACATCGAGGTGCGTACGGTGCTGAGCACCGACGACGTCGCTTCCGCGCCCGTTGGCGACAGGCACAAGCGGCGCGGTGTCGCAGGGAACTTCTTCATCTTCAAGGCGACAGGCGCCGCCTGCGACCGCATGTTGTCTTTCGATGAATGCGAACGCATTGCCGGGAAAGCCAACGACCACACCTTTACCATGGGCGTCGCATTGGCGCCCTGTTCGTTGCCGCAAACCCGCCGGCCGAATTTCGAGATCGGACCCGACGAGATGGAGATCGGCATGGGCATCCATGGCGAACCCGGCATCGCACGCGGAAAACTCAAAACAGCCGACGAGATCACCGACGAAATGCTGGACAGGATTCTCTCCGAGATGGCGCCGGCACGCGGCGAGAAAGTCGCCGTGCTGGTCAATTCGCTGGGTTCGACACCGCTGATGGAACTCTACATCATGAACCGGCGGGTGAAGCAGAGGCTTGACGATATCGGTGTATCCATTCACGCAAGCTGGGTCGGCAATTACTGCACCTCGCTCGAAATGGCCGGCGCTTCGATCACGCTGCACCACCTCGACGACGAGTTGCAGACGATGCTCGACCACCCTTGCGACTGCGCCATGTTTCGCGCCGGGTAAACTGGGGACGGCAAGGAGCAAGAGATGACGACAATCGACACCACGCGGCTTGCCGCGATGTTCGCGGCAATCGCCGACGCCATGTCGGCCGACCGGGACCGGTTGTGCGCGCTTGACGGGGTGATCGGCGATGCCGACCACGGCATTGCGATGGAGCTTGGATTTGCCGCGGCACGCGATGCCGTCGCGGCATTGGATACCGGCGCCACCGATCCGACCATCTTGCTGAACACCGCGGCGAAGTCGTTCCTGAACGCAGTCGGCGCATCCTCGGGTCCGCTCTATGCCACCGCGTTCATGCGCGGCGCGGCCGCCGTCAAGGGCAAGGCGACGCTCGACGACGCCGACGCGGTCGCTATGTTCCAAGCGATGGCCAGAGGCATTCAGGATCGCGGCAAGGCCGAGCCTGGCGAAAAGACGATGATCGATGCGTGGGCGCCGGCCGCAACGGCTGCGGGCGAGGCACTGGCCGCCGGCAAGGGGCTGGCCGGAAGCCTTGCGGCCGCAGCCGAGGCGGCAAAGGCCGGCGCGGAGGCGACCAAGACGATGATCGCCACCAAGGGCCGGGCCTCCCGCCTCGGTGAACGCTCGCTTGGCCATATGGATCCAGGCGCGGCGTCCGCCGTAACTGTGATCGAGGCGATGCGGATCGCCTTGACCGGCTAGGTCGGGAGCGGATCCTCAGCGCTTCGCGTCGAGCTTGTCGACAGCCTGCACATTGGCGGCAGAAGGTCCGTTCGGATCGAATTCGGAAGCCAGCCAGGCGTCAGCGATCGATTTCGCCAGTTCGGGGCCGATGACGCGCGCACCCATCGTGATGATCTGGGCGTTGTTGGATTTCGCAGCGCGCTCCGCCGAATAGGTGTCGTGGGTCAACGCGGCGCGGATTCCGGGCACCTTGTTGGCCGAGATGCTGACGCCGATGCCGGTGCCGCAAAACAGGATGGCGCGGTCGTAATTGCCGTCGACAATTTCGTGGCCGACCGCCGCGGCAATATCGGCGTAGAATCCGGCCTGGCTGAGATCGACGACCTGCAGTTCTGGCTTGGTGGCGAGATGCTTGGCGATGACATCGAGCAGCGGCTTGCCGGCGCTGTCGGCTCCGAGTGCGATCTTCATGGCAATTAACTCCTTCGTTTTCGTGGTCAGCGCGCGATGGCGGCCGACGCCTTTTTGAGAATGTCGATATAGCCTTCCGCTTGCCATGCCGAGCGGCCGATGAACAGCCCATCGATATGCGGCTGGCCGATCAGTTCGGCCGCGTTGCCGGGATTGACGCTGCCGCCGTAGAGCACAAGCGGGGCGGTCGGCAACCGGGTTGCTGCGACCTGCTTGATCAGCGCCTGCTGCTTGTCGGCATAGTCGGCGCTGGCCGGAATGCCTTTCTCGCCGATCGCCCACACCGGTTCATAGGCAAAGAGTATCTGTGCCGACAACTCATTGTTTGCGAGACCCTGCAGCGCGCCCAAAACCTGCGCGGTCAGAATTGTGTCGGCGCGGCCGCCCTCGCGCTCGGCCAGCGTCTCGCCGACACAAATCAAGGGTACGAAGCCGTGCTTGACTGCCGCTGCGGTTTTCAGTCCCACGGTCTTGTCCGTTTCGCCAAAATGCTCACGACGCTCGCTATGGCCGAGTTCGATCAGGTCGAGCCCGCAATCCCTCAGCATCACCGGCGAAATCTCGCCCGTCCAGGCGCCGGCATCGGCCCAATGCATGTTCTGGGCGCCGACCTTGACGCGGGTGCTGGCGAGCGCCGCCTTGACCTGCCGCACCGCGGTGAACGGCGGAATGACGAAAGGCTGTATCGCCGGATCGAAACCAGGCACGAAGGCCGCCAGCGCGTCGGCGAACTGCAGCGCCTCCGCCAGCGTCTTGTTCATCTTCCAGCTCGTGCCGACCCAATATGGGGCCATTTCTTTTCCTCCTTCGATACTTTTCTGGCCGATATCGCGCCGGCTTTCGGGATTCGTTCAGGCCCGAGGCTTGAGGCTGTCGCGGCCGGCGTCGATATAGGGCGCCCAGAAATCCACCGACTCGCGGATCATCGCGATAACCTGATGATCGACCGGCTCCCTCTCCCGGAAGGAAAGTTCGAGGCAGATCTCATTGTCGGTTCCGCCACCAGCCCGCACGGTATCGAGCAGTTTTTGCGGGACGATGCGGCCATCCTTGTTGTAGGCGGCCGTGAACGGCCAGTGACCGCCCTTGTTCATCGACGACTGCTTGATGTGGATGATCGGCGACTGCAGCGGAAAGGCTTTCGCCCACGCATAGGGATCGGTGTCGTCAGGATTGGGCGAGGTCACGTCGCCATGGTCGATGTCGACCATCATCCGCATCGGGATCGGCAGTTTCGCCGCATCGATGGCGCCCTGCAATTCAACGCAGCTTTCGATCGTGTGGCCAAACTCGCGGCCGACCGACATCGGCTCCCAGAACAGATAGGTCAGGCCCGCAGCCCTGGCGTGCTCGGCCACCTCGCGCCAGCATTCGAGCGCGATATCGAAAAGGGCCGCACGCCGCTGCGGATCGTCAAAATCCTTGTAGGTGAATATGGCGAACTGCGTGCCCATGCCCGACGCGCCGAGTTCGGCGGAGATGTCGGCGAAGGTCTTGAACCAATCGACATAATAGCGGCGCACATCCGCGTCCGGATGGCCGAAATGATTGAGCCGGCCATAGGGACCGGTCATACCCGAAGTGATCCGCACGCCGGTCCGCGCCAGGGCGCTGTTGAACAGGCGAACGAACTTGGCGATCGTTGCCGCCGGCCAGCCCGGATTGACGAATTCATGCGTCAGTTGCACGTCGCGGATGCCGATGCCATAGGCAATGGCGTCGATCAGATCGTCGGGATCGGCGAAGCGATTGACCAGCGGGTTGGTGTTCAGCGAAAGCGTGAAGGCCATCAGTTCACCGCCGCCATTGTCTTTGTGCACCAGTCTTCGAATGTTTTCCGCTCGGCCGCATTGATATGCAGCCCGTGTTTGGTCCGGCGTTCGAGAACGTCGGCGGCGGTCATCGCCCATTCGGTCTCGAACAGGAAGACAGCTTCGAGCTCATAGAAATCCGGGCCGAAACGACGGCCGAGATCGGCTTCGCCTTTTACGCCTTTCAGCAAGGCGCGCGTGCGCGTGCCGTAGCTGCGGGCATAGTGCTTCACCAGCGACGGGCTAAGCCACGAAAACTCGGCGTGCAGATCGCCCAGGAACTGCTCGAAATCCGCGTTGGGCAGGTCGCCTCCCGGCAGGGGAATTTTGGCTGTCCAGGCCTTCTTCATGGTCGGAAAGAAGGGCTGGATCTTTTCCAGCGCATGTTCGGACAGTTTGCGGAAGGTGGTGATCTTGCCGCCGAACACAGAAAGCAGCGGCGCGCCACCGTTCGGGGCGTCGAGTTCGAAGATGTAGTCGCGCGTCACCGCGCTCGGGTTGTCGGCATTGTCGTCATAGAGCGGACGCACGCCCGAGAAACTGTAGACCACGTCTTGCGCGGTCAGCTGCCGCTTGAAGTAGCGATTGACCACCTTGATCAGATAATTGATCTCGCTTGCCTCGGCGGCCACTTCTTCGGGCCGACCTTCATAAGGAATGTCGGTGGTGCCGATCAGCGCCAGATCGTTCTCATACGGGTTGACGAAGATCACCCGCTTGTCGTTGTTCTGGATGAGATAGGCCTGCCGTCCCTCCCAGAATTTCGGCACGACGATATGGCTTCCTTTCACCAAGCGAACGTTGCGGGTGGAATTCTGTCCAGCGACGCGGCTGACGATGTCATTCACCCATGGCCCGGCCGCGTTGACCAACCCGCGTGCGCGGGCCCTCGTCACAGCACCCGTGCGGCCATCCTGCATGTCGATCGACCACAGGCCGCCTTCGCGCCTGGCAGCAATACAGGCCGTGCGCGTGAAGACTTTTGCGCCACGCTGACTGGCGTCGAGCGCATTGAGCAACACCAGCCGTGCATCATCGACCCAGCAGTCCGAATATTCGAAGCCTCGTTTGAATTCATCCTTGATCGGCGCTCCTTCCGGCGCGGTTCTCAAATTCAGCGTCCTCGTTCCCGGCAGGCGCTTGCGGCCGCCAAGATGGTCGTAGAGAAACAGCCCGAGCCGGACCAGCCATGCCGGCCTGTCTTCGGGGCTGTGCGGCAGCACGAAGCGCATCGGCCAGATGATGTGCGGCGCCGCCTCAAGCAGCACCTCGCGCTCGATCAGCGCCTCGCGCACCAGCCGGAACTCGTAGTACTCGAGATAGCGCAGGCCCCCATGCACCAGCTTGCCGGAACGCGAGCTGGTGCCTTGCGCCAGATCGTCCTTCTCGCACAGGATGACCGACAGCCCGCGACCCGCGGCATCGCGCGCTATACCGGCGCCGTTGACGCCACCGCCGATCACGAAGAGATCGACAATATCCGTTGTATCGCTCAAGACTTAGCTCCTGTGCGGTGCGCCATCGATTTCCACACCGGATGCAGCGCCTGACGCGCCGCGACAAAGGACGGAAACAGCGCATCGTAGGTTTGCGAAAGCGCCTCGTCATAGGCGTCGCATTCGCCCAGCAGCGGCGTCACCCACTCGGCGCAGCAAACATCCATCGAGCGATAGACGCCAAGCCTGACCGCGGCCATCATCGCCGCACCCGCGGCGCCGGCTTCCTGGCGGCTGCTGGTCCTGACTTGCGCGCGGGTCGCCGCAGCGACGATACGGCGCAGCGACGGGCTGCGCGCGGCGCCGCCAGACAGGCGGATTTCGCCGGGCACGCTGCCCATGGCCTGGTAGCAATCGCGGGCCGCGAAGGCCAATCCTTCGAGAACTGCGCGCGCCAGATCGCCAAAACCGTGCTTGACCGAGAGGCCGATGAAGCCCGCGCGTGCGTCGGGGTCAACGAACGGTCCGCGTTCGCCGGCAAGCGAGATATAGGGCTGATAGACCAGCGATCCCGGCTCCGATCCCTCGACCCAGACATCGAGCGCTTTCAGCAGCTCGTCGCGCGAAGGTTTTGCGCCGCTGGCGGTCAGCACGTCGCGCGCCAGGCCAAGCAGCCAGTCGATGTTGAGCGTCGCCGCCATGTTGGATTGCAGTTGCGCATACGCGCCAGGAACCGGCATGGCGATCGTGTAGCCTGATGCATCGTCGTTGAGAACGACGTCGTCGGCAGTGCGCGCCAGGCGTGTGTGGATGCCGGTCGAGCCGATGACCGTGCAGCCGACATTGCCGCTTGGATCATAGAGGCCGGCGCCAAGCGCGGTGCTGACCATGTCGACATAGCCCAGCACCACCGGCGTGCCCTCAAGCAGGCCGGTCTCATTTGCTGCCGACGCAGAAAGCGGATGATGGTCGGTCGTGCCTTCGAGCATTGGCGGCAGCAGCCGGCGGTGCGACGTCAGATCGAGAATGTCGAGCACCTCGTCGGAATAGCTGCGCGAGCGGAAATCGCCGAAGGTGAATGTTCCCTCCGAAGGATCGGTGGCGCGCTCGCCGGTCATCTTGAAATAGAGCCAATCCTTGCAGTGAAAGGCATTGGCGGCGCGCTCCAGGATTTCCGGGCTGTTTTTCTTCAGCCAGCTGAGCTGAGCGCCCTGCTGGCAGGCGTTGAGCCCGGTGCCGGTGATCGCGAACCGCGTGCGATCCCGGGGATCGCCGCGCATCTCGTCCACCAGATGTCCGGCGCGCGCATCGAGCCAGAGCCAGGCGCGCCCGACCGGCATGCCGTCGCCATCGATCAGCCAGGTGCCGTCGCCCTGCCCGGTGACCGCGACGGCCGCGGTTCGCCGCGCGAGGTCTGGAATTTTCGTCGCCAGATCGAGAACGGTCAGCACCATGTCGCGCCAGGTCTGATCAAGGTCCTGCTCGGCGCCGCCGCCTTCCAGCGTGACGAAGCTGTTGGTCACCGACGCCATGGTAAGCTGCCGCCCCGAGAGATCGAAAGCGACCGATTTGATCACGGACGTTCCCGCGTCGATCCCGATCAGCAGGTCTTTCATGCCGCACGTTCCGGATGATTATGAAGGCAATTCACAAGGAGCAGTCTTTATTGTCTGGAGCCGTGGAAGAGCCAGGGAGTGTCCGCAAAGGACACCCCCTGAGCACGTTTTATTCCGACAGCACGAAGGGTGCGGTGTACTTGTCCACATTGTCCTTGGTGATGAGCAGGCAATCGAACAGCTGCTTCTCGCTGGTGGCGCCAGTAGCGCCCGTCTTGATGAACGAGTCGGCCTGCTGCACGGCCTTGGCCGAGAAGATGGCCACCGGCTGAAGCACGGTGTACTGCAGTTCGCCGGACTTGATGGCCGCAACCGCATCCGGGGAACCGTCAAAGCCGCCGACCTTGATGCCGGCGAGCTTGCCAGCTTCCTTCAGCGCCGCAACTGCGCCAAGCGCCATTTCGTCGTTGCCGCTGATCACGGCGATGATGTCGGGATTGGCCTGCAGCATGCTCTGCATCTTGTCGTGTCCCTGGGTGCGATCCCAATTGGCGACCTGCGAAGCGGCCTTTTCGAGATCCGGATACTGGCTCAGCACGGTCGCGTAGCCGTTCGAGCGCGTGGCGGCGTTGTTGTCCGACGGGGCGCCGAGCAGTTCGACATACTTGCCCTTTTCACCGACCGCCTGCACCCACTGCTGGGCACCGAGAGCCGCACCCTGCGCGTTGTTGGAGACGAGCTGGCCCTTGGCGAGGCCTTCCTGGTTGATCTCGGCATTGACGAGGAAAACCGGGATGTTGGCGGCAATCGCCTTCTTCACCGCGCCGACCGAACCATCGGCATTGGCCGGGTCGAGGATGATCGCCACCGACTTGTTGGTGATGGCGGTGTCGATCAGATTGCTTTCGGTATTGGTGTCGCCCTTGTGGGCGGCGACGTTGGCTGTATAGCCAAGCTTTTCGGCTTCGGCCTTGGCAACGTTGCCTTCGGTCAGCCAGTAGGGGTTGGCCGGATCGTTGACGATGATCGAGATCAGGCCCGCGGCCGATGCGGCTGCGCTAAACCCGACCACCATCGCGGCGGCAAGCAAACTTCTAAGCACGATTTTCATGTACATTCCTCCAATGATTTTACGCGGTCTTGCTGCCAGTCAGCTGGCAGTCTTCCCTTGGGCAGGATTGGCCGGTTCGGCCTTCCCCCGTTTCTGAGAAGTCGGTTGGCCGCCCGTCGAAGCTGGAAGCTTGCTACGGCGGCGATACTGAACGGCATTGAGGAGCACGGCGAGCACGATGACGGCGCCGGTGAACACTGTCTGCCAGTAGGATGAGATGCCGATGATCACCAGACCGTCGGACAGGAAGCCGATGACGAAGGCT
This sequence comes from Mesorhizobium sp. M0659, assembly GCF_040320605.1. Lineage (NCBI taxonomy): Bacteria > Pseudomonadati > Pseudomonadota > Alphaproteobacteria > Hyphomicrobiales > Phyllobacteriaceae > Mesorhizobium > Mesorhizobium sp. M0659. The sequence continues at coordinate 252,169 of NZ_JAMYPY010000008.1, read as the reverse complement.
CCGAGCAGGGTGCCGCGAATGTTGCCGCGCCCGCCGGTGAGTGCGGCGCCGCCGATGACGACGGCGGCGATGGCCGTCAGTTCGTAAGTGGTGCCAGCGGTCGGTCCGGCCGAGGTCAACTGCGAGGACAGGATCAGGCCGGCAATGGCGGCACAGATGCCTGAAAGCACATAGACCGAAATCTGCACAGTCTTGACCGGAACGCCGGAGAGTTCGGCGGCGCGCTCATTGCCGCCCGAGGCGTAGAGCCAGCGTCCAAAGGCGGTGCGGTTCAGGACGATGCTGCCGATCAGCGCGATGACCGCCAGCACCACCACGCCGGTCGGCACGCCGAACAGGCGGTTGAAGCCGAGAGCATCGAAACCGGTGTTGCCCAACTCCGGCTTGCCGCCGAGATTGTTGTAGGTCAGGCCGCTGGTCATCAGCAGTGCCAGGCCGCGCGCCATGTACATGACGCCGAGCGTGGCGACAAAGGCCGGAACCTTGAACCGCGCGATCAGCACGCCGTTGATCAGCCCGACAGCGGCGCCCAGCATGCAGGCCAGCACCGCGACCACCCAGACCGGCGGATAGAGAACGACGCCGAGCCAGGTCAGCGTCACGCCTTGCATCAGAAAACCGGCGACGACGCCGGCAAGCCCGAGCGTCGACCCCACCGACAGGTCGATGCCGCCGTTGAGGATGACGAGCAGCATGCCGACGGCGAGAATCCCGAAGATGGCGACATGCGAGGCCATGGTCAGGAAATTCGCCACCGAAAGGTAGTAGGGCGACAGGATCGAGAAGACGACGATGATGACGATCAGGGCAAAGAAGGCCCGGCCTTCGAGCAGCAGCTTGGCCACGTCGAAGCCCTCGCCGCCCGCATTGGGGCTGGACTGTTTGCTGGCCTGGCTGACATCGCTCATGGGTCGGGGCTCCGGAAATTCTGTGGTCAGGCGACCACGGCTTCGCCGGAGGCGGCCATGATCTGCTCTTTGGTGGCGTTGGCGCCGAATTCGGCTGAAATCTTGCCGCGCCGCATGACGACGATGCGGTGGGCGATGCTGAGGCACTCATTGACCTCCGAGGTCGAGAAGACGACCGCCAGGCCTTGCGCGGCACGCTCGCTGAGCAAGCGAAAGACTTCGGCCTTCGCGCCGACGTCGATGCCGCGGCTCGGCTCGTCGAGAAGGATGACCTTGGGATTCGTCGTCAGCATCTTGCCGATGACGACCTTCTGCTGGTTGCCGCCCGACAGCGATCCGATCATGGCATTGCCGCCCGCGGTCTTGATGGTCACCTTGCGGATCGAATCGTCGATCAGTGCGCGCTCCCTCTGCCGGGAGAGGAAGAGCCCCTTGGCGAATGCCTCGATGCTGGCAAGCGACAGGTTGCGGCCGACGGTCATGGTCTGAACCAGGCCATCGCGCTGGCGATCCTCGGGGACCAGAACCAGACCTCGGGCGATGCGCTGCGCAATGGTCAGTCCCGAAACGTCCTCACCCTCCAGCAGCGCCCGCCCGCCCGCCATGGGCACACGGCCGGCGACGGCCTCCAGCAATTCCGTGCGGCCCGCGCCCATCAGCCCATAGATGCAGACGATCTCGCCCGCTTTGACATCCAGCGACAGATGATCGACGACGTAGCCTGAACCCGAAGCGTCGGTGACGCTGACATCCTCGATCGACAGCGCCACCGCGCCGAACTCGTGGCCGGTCGGCGGCGAGCCGAGATCGAAATTCTCGCCCACCATGTTGCGGACGATCCATTCGAGGTCGATGTCCTTGGCCTCGGCCGTTGCCGTGATCGCCCCGTCACGCAGCACGACGGCGTAGTCGGTGATCTGCAGCGCCTCTTCGAGGTGATGCGAGATGTAGACGATGGAGACACCGCGGCTGGTCAGGTCGCGGATCACCTTGAACAGCACCTCCACCTCGGTCGCACTGAGTGCGGAGGTCGGCTCGTCCATGATCAGGATGCGGGAATCGACCGACAGCGCGCGTGCGATCTCGACGATCTGTTGCTGCCCCAGGCGCAGGTCCTCGACCAGGGTCATCGGATCGATGTCTTCTTCGAGGTCGGCCATCAGCGCCCGCGCCTGGCGCGCCTCCTCGGCGAAGTCGAGGCCGGTTCTGGTGCGCAGTTCGCGGCCCATGAAGATGTTGTCGCGAACGCTCAGATTCGGCGCCAGGCTGAGCTCCTGGTGGATGATCGAAATGCCGCGATCGCGCGCGTCCGAAGACGAGGCAAAGCTGACGAGATTGCCGTCGAGCACGATGTCGCCGGATGTCGGCGTCACCACGCCGGACAGGATCTTCATCAGCGTCGATTTGCCGGCGCCATTCTCTCCGAACAGGGTGGTGACCTTGCCGCGATGGATGTCGAAGTTGACGCCCTTGAGCGCGTGGACGCCGCCATACGACATGACGACATTGCGCGCCGAAAGCACGGCATCGCCAGTCGCGGGTTCTGTGCCGGCAGTCATTGTCATTTGACGTCCAGCCTCACCGGTGTGACCAGCCAGCTCTTCGGATTGACCAGCTTGAAGACGCCGACCACCGCTATTGTCTTGCCGGTCAAGGCACTGGTATCGACTTTCGCCAGCACCTCCTTCTTCATCTCGTTGTTCAGCGCCGAGCCGGCGTCCTGATACTCGATCTGGTTGGTGAACTGACCAAAGGTGATCTTGCCGGTGGCGTCGCGAAGCTCGGTTCCGTTGATCGCCGGCCCAGTCTGTACGCGGACGGTCAACGTGTCCGGCAAACCGTCGACGGCGACCTTGTAGATGCCCGATTTTCCCTCGCCGACGACGCCGGTGAACTTGACCGAGATGACCGGTCCGACTCCCGCCGGCACGCCATATTCCTTTTCGGCCGTCGCCCTGTCCTTGGCGATCGCCGCCGCCACCGTCGCGGCGTCGGCGGCACGCGCTTCGACATCGGCCTGCACCTTGGGAAATTCAGACTTGCCGTAGTCGGCGGCCGAAAACACCGCGTTGCGAACATCGCCGGCAGAGCCGATCTTGATCACCTTGGTATCGAGCGCCATGGCGCCGAGCAGAACCACAACCGCAGCGCCGGCAAGCACCCGGCGCAGGCCGGGCGAAGCTTGCCGGGCGGTGGCCTTCGCGCTCATGATGCAACCACCAGCGGTGCGGATTGTCCGTTGTCACGCATTCGAAGTTCCTCAGTTCACGCAGCGCTTCGCGGTCCCGGCTGCATCGTCGAGCTCGACCAGCGCGCGGGCCGTGCATTCGTCGGTGATCAGGCCGCTGAGATAACGGCTTTCGAGTACTGCCTTGATGGCGCGCACCTTCACCTTGCCGCCGGCGACGGCAACGATCCTGCGGCCCTTCAACTGATCGCGCGGAAGCGCCAGTATTCTTTCCGACAGCGCCGTTTCGACCGGACGCCCCTTGTCGTCGAAGAAATGCGCCAGCAATTCACCAACGCCGCCGTCACGCTTGACCTCGTCGATTTCGGAAGGCTCGATCATGCCGGTGGCGACCAGCGACGCCTCCCGCTCGGCCGTGCCTATTCCGACGAACATCAGGTCGGACCGGCTGGCGAGAGCGAACACATCGCTGATGCCGCGCTGGCCAAGCAGCACTTCGCGGTCCTCGGCGGTATTGGCGACAAAAGGCACCGGCATGACGAAAGCCTGCGCGCCGGTCCGCTCTGCCAGGCGATGCATGACGTCGTGCGGGTTGGCGGCGAATTTGCGCGTCACGCCGCCAAGCAGCGAGACGAAACGGATGTGAGCAGCAGTTGCGCGCGTCAGATATTCGACGCTGGCGGCAAGCGTGCGGCCATGGCCGACGCCGATCAGCATGTCTTCGCCGCGATCGATTTCGCGCTTCAGGAACTGGGCGCCGGCAATGCCCAGCCCCTTGAGCGGCAGTTCGTCCTGATCGAGATCGGGAACCACCTCGCAATAGTGGAGCCCATAGGCGGCGATCAGGCGCTGTTCCAGGTCGACGCATTCGGCGACGTCGCCGTCGATGAAGACCCTGACCAGACCTTCCTGGTTGGCCTTGGTGATCAGCCTATGCGCCTTGAGGCTGGTCAGGCCAAGCCGCTTGGCCACCTGGGCCTGGGTCAGACCACCGGCATAGTGCAGCCAGGCCGCGCGCGTGGCGAGGCTGGATTCATGGTCGCGGTTTGCGCTTCCGCCGGAATTCAAGCCATCCCCTCCCCAGCGTGATAATATTATCTTTGTGTGCAAAAATTTTCATACCTTTGCACCGCTGTCAATCCCTCCGCAGATGGTTGCCTCAGCCGACGTTCGGCAGCCAACGCGAGCCTATTAGAAGGTAAGCATACAATATGACCATACGGTAGTGTTAATTTAACGTCAATTTGTGTTACCGTATCCAGTGACGGCATGAGCCCGTAGGCGCCGGCAAATCCCAATCCGGGTGCAAAATGGGAAGGTTGATGCACAGGGCGCAACAAGGGCAAATCGATCGGATTGCCTCAGGAAAAGCTAGGCGTCGGCGATCAAGCGATCAGTCCAGCCGCATCAGGTTCCTGCCTTCGAGCTCGACAACAGCGGCTTCGACCTCCCGCGTGAGGCGCTCGGTGCTCCACCCCAACGCCCGCCCCGCGATCGCGGCAATCTCCTGCAGGTCGCGGCTCGTCAGCGAGCCGCCTATCGCCAACGTGCTGCGGCGCATAACGACATCGGCCAGATGTTCGACGAATTCGTTGCGCACGATGTAGTCGATTTCCGCCTTGCCGTAGCCGTCCGAGTCCGGCAGACGACGACCCTCATCATCCGACCCGTGCCTGGCGATCTCAACGGCTCTGGTCCCGTAGCGCGACAGCAATTGGTCAAGGCGCCTTTCCCCGGCGCCTGTTGCCTGCTGTGCCTTAGCCAGCCAGTCCGCGCGCGCGGCGGCATTGGCCGGAAAATTCCTCCCGCCGCCGATCGGCATGGCTCGCGTCGTCACCTTGCGGCTGCGCTGCAGGCGCTTGAGTACCGTGTCAGCGACTTCCTCGGCAAAGCCGCGGAACGTCGTCCATTTGCCGCCGACCAGCGAAATGACTGCAAAGGGCCTGTTGCCGTCCGGCTCGGCGACCGGCGCTGAATGATCGCGGCTGATCAGCCCTGGTGTCGACGCCTCGGACGTCGGCAGCGGCCGGATGCCGCTATAGGCGTAGACGATCTGGTCGCGCTCGAACGCCATGCCCGGCAGCAGCGTTCGCACGCTGTCGAGCAGATAGTCGACTTCTTCGGGTTCGCAGCGGACCGCGTCCGGATTGTCGGCCTTGATGTCGGTCGAGCCGACCAGCGCCAGGCCGAGATAGTCGTAGACCAGGCAGATGCGGCCCTCATCGGCCTCGAAATAGAGCATGCGCCCGGCGAGGCTTTTGACCAGTTCGTCATGCCTTAACAGGATATGCGAGCCCTTGGTGCCGCCGATCATCTTCGATGGAGCACCAAGCAGCGCGTTGACGTCGTCGATCCACGGACCGGCGGCGTTCACCACCAGCTTCGGCCGCACCGAAAAGGCCGCGCCGTTTTCCGGCTGGAAGGTGAGCACGCCATTGGCTGAAGCCGCCAGTGTCGTGTAGTTGGCACCGGCAGACGCCGCGTGAGCCTGCAAGCCGTCGAGGATCAGTTCCAGCACCAGCCTTTCCGGGTGACTTATCTTGGCGTCGTAGTAGGTGCCGGTGGCGACGATCGCCGGATTGAGCGCCGGCATCTCAACAAGCGCCTGCCGCCGCCCGACCATGCGGTGGCGCGGCATGACCTGGTTTCGTGAACCGTAGAAATCGTAGATCATCAAGCCGATCTTGATCAGTATGGCGCCGCGGCTGCGCGGCGCGCTGGTCGAGCCGAACAGCGTTCGCAACGCCGCGAGCATGCCCTTGCTCCACGAGAAGATCGGGATGACGGTCGGCAGCGGGCTGACATAGTGCGGCGCGTTTTGAAGAAGCAGATTGCGTTCGAGCGTCGACTGCGCCACCAGCCCGAACTCGCCGGTCTCGAGATATTTCAAGCCGCCGTGGATGAGCCTCGACGGCGCGGCACTGGTGCCCGAGCCGAAATCCGCCTTTTCGACGATCAGGCAGCTGACACCTTGCGCGCACAGATCGCGAAACAGCCCAGCCCCGTTGATGCCGGCGCCAAGAATGACGACGTCGACTTCGCCGGTCCCGGCCATCGCGGCGAGACGCCCGGCGGGATTGTCCGCCGCTGCTCCATCTGTTGGGTTCATGGCGCCTTCGTCTTGACGATGCGCAGTTTCACCCCGGCTCGCTCGAGGCTCTGCGCCTGCGCATCGCCGAGGCCCTCGGTCACCAGCACGGCGTCGAAACTGGTCAAATCGTCGAAGACATGCAGCGCGATCCGGTCGAACTTTGCGTGGTCGACCAAAAGGACGCGCTTCACGGAGGCGGTCATCATCGCCTGCTTGACCCGCACGACATTCGGATCCTGGATGAAAGCAGTGGTTCCGGTGACGGCCGAAGCCGAACAGATCAGCACATTGGCGCGCAACTGCGCCACGGCGTTCTCGCAGACAATGCCGATATAGGCATTGTAAGTGGGATGATACTGGCCGCCGAGGCAGATGAAATCTATATCGTCCACATTGATCAATTGGCCCGCCGTCGAGACGCTGTTGGAAATGACGGTCAGCGGCTTGACGTCGAGCAGCAGCGTCGCGACCGCGTTTGCCGTCGATGAATCGTCCAGCATCACCACCTGGCCGGCCTCGATATAATCCAGTGCCGCCCGCGCCAGTGCATCCTTCTCGGCTCGATTGACGGTCACCCGGTAGCGGAAAGCGCTCTCGTAGAGGCCGGAAGGCTGGACCGTCACCGCACCGTGCAGCTTGCGCAGCACGCCCTGCTGCGCCAGCCGGTCGATATGCCGGTGGATGGTCATGCGCGACACGCCGAAATGCTCGACCAGATCATCGATGCGCACCTGGCCGAGCTTGATCACATAATCGGCGATCTCTTCGCGTCGTTCGTCGGCCTTGATCATGCGTTTACCCCCGCCAGCCTTTCGATATCAGGCCAATGCCACTTCAGCTGCTCGGCTATGCGGCAGTAGAGCGAAAACCGCTCATTGAACACAGCACTGGAGGCGGGCACGGTTTGGTACGTCCGCGCCGTCATGCCGATCTGCCTTGCACCCTCTTGCGGCGTCTTGAACAAGCCGACCGCGGCACCTGCGCAAAGTGCTGCGCCGAGGGCCGCGGTCTCATCCGTCGAGGTGACGGTGACCGGGGCGTTCAGCACGTCGGCAAACATCTGGACGAAAGCAGGATTACGCGAGCCGCCCCCGGTCAGGCGGATCTCGCTGACGGCAAAGCCGTCGCGCAAGGCCTCGACATGGGTGCGGTGATTGAAGGCGATGCCTTCCAGAACCGCCTTCAGCATGTCGCCGCGATTGTGCCAGCCATGCAGGCCGACAAAGCTGCCGCTGGCCAAATCGCCATAGGGAGAGCCGAACAGATAGGGATGAAACAGGATGGTCGAAGGCTTCTTCAACGCCGCATCGATCTCTCCCGCCAGCAATTCGTGGAGGGAGCCGCGATCCGCGTTTGTTCTGTCTTGCTCCAAGCGACAGAAGGTGTCGAGAAACCAGTCGTAGTTCGCTGTCGAGGCCGGCGAGATCGACATGTTGTTCCAACGGCCCGCATCGATGGCGTTACGGCAGAACCAACGTCGGTCGACGCGCGGTTGCGAAGAGACGACTTCATTGATGGAATAGGTGCCGGCGACGATGGCGAGCACGCCCTCCTCATGGCCGCCCATGCCAAGCGCCGAGGCGGCCACGTCGTGCAGGCCGCAGGCGACCGGTGTTCCCTTGCGAAGGCCGGTCCTTTCGGCGGCATCGGCGGTGACTTGACCGGCGATTTCAGCGGAATGCGCCACCGGCGGCAGCGCGTCGAACAGATCCTCCAACCCGAAGATGCGCAGCGCTTCAGGCGCATAGGCTTGCGTGCGGAAATCCGTGAATGAGGTGCTTGCCTCCGTGCGGTCGGTGCCGATCGTGCCGCTCAGGCAAAAGCGCAGCCAGTCCTTGCAGGCCAGCACATGGCCGATGCGGCCATAGCGATCAGGATCGTTCTGCTTGAGCCATGCCAGCAGCGCCGACGGCGCCGAAACATGCGGCGTCTGGCCTGTCGTCGCCAGCGCATCGGTGAAAACGGTACCGGCGGACCACCTGTCGACAATGTCGCCGGCGCGGCTGTCGAGCGACAGGATGCCTGGTCCCAAAGGCTGACGATCATGATCGAGCAGATAGAGACCATCGCCATGCGCGGTCGCCGCCACCGCCTTGATGTCTTCCGCCGGCCTGCCGGCGAGCGCGATCGCCTCCTTGATGGCGTCGGCTGTTGCTTGCCACAGGCCTGACATGTCGCGCTCCACCCAGCGCGCGTGGGGCATCGATTGCGGCACCCGGCGACGCGCCACGGACAATTGCGTGCCGTCGGCATCGAAGATGACCGCCTTGGTGACCGTGAGGCCGTTATCGATTCCGAGCAGGCTGGGCATGATCACCGCCTCTTTCAGCATTGGCGATTGCTACAGGGCGATCCTGCAGTCTGATGCAAGGGCGAAACACATGGCGACAACCCCGATAGAGCAAGGCGGATAAAATGGCAAAAGTACCTTGCCCCGACAAAACACCCATATCTTTATGTGAATTTAACGTCAACATGCGCGACAAAAACCGCTACCGCGCCGTTAGAGGGCATGAATGGATCTCGCGGTTGCCAGGCGACGCGTAATCAGCTGCTAAGGCCGTCACGGATGGCGCTGAAATAGCGGTCGGTTCCAACCTGCCCGCCCTTGAGTGCCACCTCCAGCCCATCGATCGCCTTGACGCGCGAGTGAGCGACGCAAAGCGGCGAGCCCGGCGACGCCGGCAACGGCATCCGCACGGTCAGCGCATCGACACCCATCTGGCCGAGCGCGTGGCTCGACGTATCGCCGCCGGCAACGACCACGCGCTGCAACTTCTGCTCGATGGTCAGCGCGCGAAGCAGTTCGCCGAGGCCCCGCCCGAGCTTGTGGCGGGCGCCTTCCTGGCGGTCGATTTCGCCCCCCCTATCGGCCGCGGGTCCAAGGGCCGTGTAGAGAACGACGCTGCGCCCGGCTTCCAGACTGGCGCGACCGGCTGCCGTCGCGCGTGCGATCGCATCTCCGGAAGCTTCGGAGATCAGTTCGACGGGATCGACCTCGATGCCATCGAAGCCGTCGGTCAAAGCGTGCCGGATCTGTCGTTCGGTCGTCGGCGAACAACTGCCCGAGACGACCGCGATCCGGTCGGCGGCACCTGGCGGCGAAAATCCTGGCTCAGCTCTGACTGTCCCACTCGACACCCATTCGGCCAGCAGCGCATATTCGATCCCGGACGAGCCGACGACGAACGAACCGCCCGGCTTGCGGGCGCGCCATATCCCCTTGCCGGCAAGCGCCTGCGTCTCGAGGCTGTCGACATCGACAAGTACGATGTCGGTGCCCTCAGCGAGCAAGCGGTCGAAGGCTTCCGAGCGCGACACCGACTGCAACGTCGCGAGATCGACCAGCCCCGATGTGAGCTCCGTCTGCCGCGACAGATGGATCAGCAGGTCGGATTCATCCATCGGCGTCGTCGGGTGGCGGCTCATCACCGGATGGCGGTCGATGCGGAAATACTTTTCGCGATAGGCCGCGAACAAATGACCGAAGGCCGTGTAACGCTTGAGCTGCGGCGCCCCGACCAGCAGCGGCACGCTGTCCTGCGCGAAGACCGAGCGGCCGATCTCGATGGCGCGACCGATGCTGCCGATGGTCGGGCTGGAATCGAAGGTCGAGCAGACCTTGTAGTGACAGATCGCGGCATTCAGCGTCTTCAGCCAGGCGAAGGCATCGCTCAGATGCGTGTCCATCCATTGCGGGGTTTCGCTGCGGCTGGTGCCGGCCAGGCCAACGGCTCGGCAATGTGCGAACTGCGCAAGCATGGCCGCGTCCGGCTGGCGCATGAACAGCACGGTCGGCACGCCGCCGAGTTCGAGCGCTTCCATGACGTCGGTCGAACCGGTGAGGTCATCGCCATAATAGCTGAGAAGCAGATCTTGCATCGCTTCAGGCCGCTTTGCCGTCGCCGAACTTTTCGATCGACCGCGCCAGTTCGGGATGGCTCAAGGCGAAATCCGCCAGCGGAATGCCGTCGACCGCCGCCTGCCAGGCTTGCTGCACGGCACGCACCCCGGCGCCCGGTCCATCCGGATGGCTGACGATGCCGCCGCCGCACAGATAGAGCAGATCGACGGTCCGGCCGGTCCGTTCATAGGTCTCGGGCGCTTGCCCGCCCCATTGGCCGGAGCCCGCCACAGGCAAGGCGCAATCCTCAGGGGCAAAAATCGGCGTCGTCACCGCCTTGAAGGACTCGACGAAAGACGCGTCCGGCTCCCAGTATTTCGATTGGATGCCGTTGATCTGGAACTGGTCGACGCCGAGCAGCCGCCAGAACTGTTGCCAGACCTTGAAGTTCATACCGAGGCCGGGATGGCGGGTGAGGATGTCCCAGCCGTTGCGATGAGCGTGAAGCACCAGGCTGGAGCGTTTTCTCAAGAAGGCCAGGCCACCGAAACCGACGGAGTTGATGTTGACCACCGCGCAATTTCCGCCGGCCTTGGCCACCAGATCGTGATTGCGCATCATCTCGTCCGGGTCGGCATGCGAGATGCCGAAGGCATACATCACCTTCTTGCCGGTCCTCTGCTCGTGGTCGAGGATCAGCGGCATGATTGCCTTTACCCGCTCCGCCAGCGGCGAATAGGCTGGGCTCATCAGCTTCTCATCGTCCTTGATGAAATCGACACCGGCGGCGATCAGCTCGCCCACCATCGCGGCGGTCTCGGGGGGCCGCAGCCCCAGCGCCGGCTTGACGATGGTGCCGATGATCGGCCGATCCGTGACACCTGTCAGCCTGCGGCTGCCGGCGACGCCGAATTGCGGACCTGGATGCGCGCCGCGGAATTGCTCCGGCAGCTTCATGTCGACAACGCGAATGCCGGTTAGGCCCTTGATCGAATAGGCGCCGCCGATGGCAATGGTCATCAGAGCCGACAGGTCGTGGCCGATGGCATCGAATGGAAAGGCGATGTCGACATCCGCGCGCTTGAACGGCCCGTTACCGGCCTCGGGAATGGAGGGGCGAAGTGCGTCCGGCAGGTGCCGAATGGCCAGGACACGCGCGGCCACCCGGGCTTTCAGTTCCTCGGTCTCGCCGGGCAGCGCGACGAAGGTTCCAGTCGACTGGTCGCTGGCGATCTTGGCTGCCAGCGTCTCGATGCTGCCTGATGTCTCGATGCGGTAGGTGAGCGTGATCATGGTTCGTTGTCTGAGGCCGCAGGGGGTTCGAAAAGAGTTCCTTGATCGTCGGAATCTGGTATAATGAGTACATAAGCTTTGCAAGCAATATCCTGTCTGGCGGCTATGGGCGATCGGGGCGACAGCCATTCCGGGAACAGCTGCGGCAGTGCTAGATAGACACAGGTCAAGGGAGTGATTCGCGACGATGAACCGTTCGGAGCCGATCGTCCGGCGCAAACTTTCCGACGAAGTGTTTTTGCGGCTGAAGCGCCTGATCACCAGCGGAGAATTGACGCCGGGCGACGACATGCCGTCGGAGCGCGAGTTGATGGAGCGCTTCGAGGTCGGCCGTCCCGCGATCCGCGAGGCGATGCAGGCGCTGAGCAATATGGGCCTCGTCGCGATCTCGCATGGGGAACGCGCCAAGGTGCTGCAGCTGACCGCCAAGTCGATCATCAAGCAGGTCGACGGCGCAGCCAAGATCATCCTGTCGTCGTCGAAGGACACGCTGGAGCACCTGAAAACGGCGCGCATCTTCTTCGAGCGCGGCATGGTCAGGGAAGCCGCCGAAAATGCCACTGCCGAGGACGTTGAGCAGCTGCGGGCCACAATTGCCGAACAGCGTGGCTTTCGCGGCGATTCCGAGGCTTTCATTTCAGCCGACATGAAGTTTCACACCCAGATCGCGGCCATTTCAGGCAACCCGATCTATATCGCCGTCAGCGAGGCTATGCTCAGTTGGCTGAAGGAATATCACACCGAAATGCTGATCTGGACCGGCAAGGAACAGTTCACGCTGACCGAGCATGAAGAGATCATCGGCCGCATCGAGAAGAAGGATGCCGACGGCGCCGAGAAGGCGATGATCAAGCACCTCGAGCGCTCGCGCGCGCTTTATGTGATGAACTCCGGCAACTGATTTCAGCCGATCCGCGTGATCGCGTAAGGGGTCATCACCAGTTGGCCTCGGCCAAACGCTGAGATGTCGACCGTCACGTCGTCCGCCGTCAGGTTCGCCAGCCACGCCACGGTCTTGCCCGAAGCGGAGCGGCCGGCCAGCGCCAGCACCTTGGTCTCGTCGCTCGTTTTCGTCGCCACATACGTAAGGCCGGCCAGTTCGCAAAGCCCCTTGATGGCATCGAAGATCGGCCGAGGCGATCCTTCCGCGACGGGTTCGCCGGATGCTGCGAGCACGCCGAAAGGCCCGGCGAAGCCGGACAGCGTGAGCAGTTCCAGCCCGGCCGGCGCGACACGCGCGGCATAGCCGATCGCCCATGCGGCTGCGAACAGGCCGGCATGGCGAGGGTCGCGATCGGCCATGGCGATGCGCTGGCCCCCGGGATTGCCCTTGGTCGCGCCGCCATAGGGGTTCTGGCGCATGGCGATCGTCGATGGACCGATGCGGTAAGACTTTTCCCCGAAGATCGCCCGCGCCGACGCGGTGATGAAGGGCAGCGCCTCCAGCGACTGCATGACGCTGAGATCGTCGGCGGCGTGCACGATCGGGCACGTGCAGTGGGTGACGAAATCGAGTTGGCCCGCCGGCACGCGCTTGCGGTTGAGCTCGGTGAAATAGCTGAACATGCCGCCGCCGAGCCGGATATCGGGAAAGGCGCGACGGGCCGCGGCATAGACGTCTTCGAGCGGCGGACAGTCCGGCCACGCGCTGCCCGGCGGTGTCGACTGCCGGTCAACCGAAGGCGAGACGGCAATGGCCGAAAGCTTCAACCCGGCTTGACGCACCATGTCGGCAACGCCTGACAGCTCGGCATCGAGGTCGCCCGCGCAGGCAACGACGCATTCCAGCGTCGTCTGCACCGGATAGGCGGCGGTGAGCCTTGCATAAGACTGCAATGCTTCGAGACCGTGGCCGCGCGTCGGATCGTAGTGGAAGACAAGTTGCTGCGGGCCGAGCTCGGTCAATGTCGAAAGATTTGCGAGCGCTGCTTCGACCTCATCCGGGTAGATGATCACGCCGAGATCCGGCAGCCTCTGCCCGGTCTCGCCGAGTTCGACGCTGACCGGTTCGGCGGCAGATGCTGCGGCCGGCATTCCCCCCTCGCCGGTGATGCGCAGGCTGACCGTCTGGCTTACAGTTTGGCCGGCCGGCAGCACATAGGGCCAAGGCAGCGCCAGTGGCCGCACATAGGTCTTGTAGGACGCGTCCGACCAGTTGCGCTGGTCCTCCATCTCGAAAGTGTCGCCCTCCATCCGGCATTCGGCAGTGATGCCCGGCCGGACCTCATGGGTGATCGCGCGCAAATCCTTGAAAGGCTGCCAGGGATCGATCAACAGCGGCAGTTTCGTCGCCACCACGCTGCCGTCGGTATGCTCGACCGTGACCGGGCTGCCGGCGAGGCCGGCGATCGGATGCAGGACGCAAAAACCGCAGCGATTGGTCTCGAAATCGCTTTCAGGGACCGCGCTGACGTCGAACACTAGGTGACCGTTGGCGGAGCCCTTGATCGTAGCGCGAAAGTCGAGCCGGCTTCCGCCCGGTGCTAAGCAAGTTGCGGAGTAGCTGACGGAGAAGCTGTCGGCGTCCTGATCGACGGCAAGGTCCGTCAGCGCCGGTTCATAGGTGCCCCAGTCGCGGTCGCGCACGATGTAGGCGATGGCGCGCAACACTTCGATGCCACCGTAACGGATGGTGCGCAGGTTGCCGTTGACAAAGTCGGCGCTGAGCAGACCGGCATTCAGCCTGACCGGCTCCGCCTCGACGGCATGCGTACCGTAGAGGAGGAAGGCGTCGGCTGTCATGTCAGCAAGCCATCCAGGTGGACAGGTTCGTGGCTCGCGGCGCCCAGATAGGCCGCCTCGACCAGCGCGAATGTCTTGAGGTTGTCGGCGCCCGAGGTCGCCGGCTCGGTTCCCTTTGCCAGGCAGTCGACCCAGTGCTGCTGGATGGCGACGACGCTCTCCTGGATGTTGTGCCATGGGCGCGATGCCCAGGCGAGTAAGGGCGGCGAAACGTCGGTGATCTTCGTGCCGCTCCTGCCGGTGACGGTGAGCCGATATCCCTGCGCCAAGCGGATCGTGCCGTCGCTGCCGTCGATCTCGATCAGCGTTTCGGGAAACGGTTCGGTGGCGAGCTTCGTCGCGTAGCTACAGTCGACCACTGACGTCGCCCCGCTCTTGTGGTCCATCAGCATCGTCGCGACATCTTCGCCCGCGATGCCGGGGTTGATGCGCGCGGTTCGCGTCGTGATCGTCGACACGTCGCCCAGTAGAAAACGGGCGATGTCGAGACTGTGGATACCGAGATCCTCGATGATGAAGCGCTTTCCCTCGGCGAGATAGGGCTGGCCGGAAAACACGTCATAGGCAGAGCGGAAGGAGATGCGCCCGAAGAACGGCGTGCCGATCTCGCCGCTGTCGAGCACGGCACGCACCGCCTGGATCGCCGACTGCCAACGAAAATTCTCATGCACCATCAGCGGTACGCCGGCTTCCACGCAGGCCCTCACCATCGCCTTGGCGTCGGCAAGCGTCGGCGCGAACGGCTTTTGGCAAATCACCGGCACACGGTGCAGCGCCGCCATCTCGACCAGCGGACGATGGCTGGGAACGGTGGTGGCGATATCGACGAAGTCGAGGCTTTCGCTTGCAAACATCTCTGCCGCGTCGGTGTAGCGCTTCGCAATGCCGAACTGGTCGCCGATGATGCGCAGCCGCTCCGGGTCGCGGTCGCAAATGGCGACCATCGCGGCGCCTTCAATGTCGCGCCAGGCATGCATCTGGTTGATGGCAAAGAAGCCGCAGCCGATGAGCCCTCCCCGCAACTCCGCCATGCTCAGCCTGCCTTTGCCATCTGCATCAGCGTCACCCGGCTCTGCAGCCGGCGCTGCGCTTGGTCGACGACGACGGCGACGATGATGACAAGGCCCTTGATCACCATCTGCCAGAAGGAACTCACGCCCATCATCACCAACCCGTCCGAAAGAATGCCGATGACGAAGGCGCCGACAATGGTGCCGCCGATCGTGCCGCGCCCACCCGACATCGAGGTGCCGCCGAGCACCGCCGCCGCAATGGCGTTGAGCTCGAAACTTTCGCCTGTTGCCGGGTGCGAGGCCATCAGTTCGGACGAGATGATCAGGCCGACGATCGCCGCGCAGAAGCCGGAGAACATGTAGACGAACATTTTCACCATGTTGACACGAACGCCCGAAATTCGCGACGCCCGTTCATTGCCGCCGACGGCGAAGATGTGGCGGCCGAGCGGGGTGTATTTGGCGAGGTAGGCCGCCGCCAGCGCAACGACGATCAGTATCCAGATCGCCACCGGCAGGCCGAGCAGCCGCCCGGCGCCGAGGAAACCAAACCCGGTGGTGCCAAGCTCCGGCTTGCCGACGAGGTTGGGGAAGGTGCGGCCGTCCGACGACAGCAACGCCAGGCCGCGCGCGACATAGAGCACGCCGAGCGTGGCGATGAACGGCGCGACGTTCAGCCTGGTGATCAGCAGTCCGTTGACGGCGCCGATCAATATGCCGACCGCCAGCGTGATCAGCGCGATCTCGACGACGTTGAAATAGACGGTGTAGCCGAATTGCAGGTCGATGCCGTTGAGCACGAGGTAGCCGGCGACCATGCCGCACAGGCCGACGATCGAGCCGACTGAGAGATCGATGCCGCCGGTGATGATGACGAAGGTCATGCCCATGGCGAGGAAGGCGTTCAGCGCCACATGTTTCGACATCAGGATCAGATTGGCTGTCGACAGGAAATTCGGCGCCGCGATCGAGAAGAAGATCAAGACGGCGATCAGCGCGATGAAGGTCCTCGCCTTCATCAGCGTCAGCAGCAGCGAGCCGCTCGAAACGGAGGAGACAGCCGCCTTGGCCGGGATGTCAGTCATGGGTTCTCCGTGTGCGGGGCCGGTCCGTGGCCAAGTGCCGAGGCGGCGACAAGGGCTGCCTCCGTCGCCTCGGCGCGATCGAACATGCCCGTCAGTTTTCCATTGCTCATCACCGCGATGCGATCGGACAGCGCCATCACCTCATCGAGATCCGAGGTGGCGAACAGAATGCCGAGCCCGTCTCGCGACAGTTTGCGCATGGTGCGGAAGACGTCGGCCTTGGCGCCGACATCGATGCCACGGCTCGGCTCGTCCATCAGCAGCACCTTCGGCCCGGTGAGCAGCGCCTTTCCGATCACCACCTTTTGCTGGTTGCCGCCCGACAGCGATGAGACCTCCTGCGCCGGGTCGGCGACCTTGATCGCCAGTTCCCGCACCATCTGCGTCACCGCCTGCTTCTCGTGGCCGCCGCGAATGTGAAACAGGCGGACAAAACGCGACAGGCTGGCCAGTGTCAGATTGCTCGCGACGGACAGGATCGAGACTAGCCCTTCGCGTTGGCGGTCTTCGGGGATCAGCGCCAGCCCGCGCCGGATACGCCGCGTCGTGTCGCGCTCCTTGACCTTTTTGCCGGCGATGAAGATCGCGCCGGTCGCCTGGCCATGGCGGCCCATGATGCAGTCGAACAGCTCGCTCCGCCCGGCGCCCATCAGGCCGTATATGCCGAGGATCTCGCCGGCGCGCAGCGACAGCGAGACGTGATCGACCGCCAGCCCGCCGGTCGCGCGCGGCAGGCAGATGTCCTCGGCGCGGAATATCTCTTCGCCAGGAACATGGCCGTCGGCCTTGGCGAAATCCTTGGCGTCGGAGCCGATCATCTGCCGCACGATCCACCGGGTGTCGACGTTCTTCATCTCCTCCTGGCCGGTGATGTGCCCATCGCGCAGCACGGTGATGTAGTCGCCGATGCGGATCAGTTCTTCCAGCCGGTGCGAGATGTAGACGATCGCCACGCCGCGCGCCTTGAGGTCGGCGATCACCTTGAACAGGATCTCGACTTCCGCCGCACTGAGCGCCGAGGTCGGCTCGTCCATGATCAGGATGCGCGCATCGAGCGAAACCGCCTTGGCGATCTCGACCAGCTGCTGCTGGCCGATGCGCAGATCCTCGACCAGCATGTCGGGCCTTATCCCGGCCTGCAGGCGTTCGAGAAATTGCGCCGCGCGACGCTCCTGCTCCTTGCGGTCGATCTTGCGGAACCGGTTGGTGATCTCGCGCGTGGCGAAGATGTTCTCGGCGACGGTCATATTGCCAAACAGGTTCAGCTCCTGGAACACCATGCCGATGCCGCGGTTCACCGCGTCGCCCGATGACGAGAAGGAGACCTCCTCCCCTTCCAGGAGGATCCGGCCGAGCGTCGGCTGTTCGACGCCGGCGATGATCTTCATCAGCGTCGATTTGCCGGCGCCGTTTTCGCCGACCAGCACATTGACCGCGCCCTTGCGCACCTCGAAATTCGCGCGCTTGACCGCGACGGTGCCGGAATAGACCTTGGAGACGTCCTCCAGCTTCAAGACGACATCGTGAGCAACCGCAGCGCTCATGGCTTCCGCCCGATTTCTGCCTCCGCCGGCGTCACCAGCGGCAGGTCCTGGCCGCTCTCGAGCGTATAAGAGCCGAGAACCTTGGCGGTCCGGCCTTCCAGCGCGTCACGCGGCAGTTTGGAAAGCACGGCCTTGACGGCATAGGCGTTGAACGCCTTGCCGAACTGGGCAAAGTCGATCTGATTGGTAAAATCGTTGAACTGGATGAAATCGAGGCTGTCGCGCAGCGCGGTTCCCCGCATCGCCGGTCCGATTTGCACCCGCGCATCGGCCTTGCCGTCGCCGTCGACATCGACATCCATGGTCGCTGCCCGCGACTGCGTGTTGGCGGCGATGATCTTGCCCTCGACGCGAACCGCGAAGGTCCAGGGCGAATTCGCCTGCTTGTTCGGATTGCCATATTTGGCGCCGGCGGAAGCAGGATCGGTTTTTGCCAGAGCGTGGACTTGCACAAACGGCCCGGCTTTCTGCTGGAGGTAAGGCACGACCTTCGCCGCCCATATCTCCTCGACCATCTTGTCTGGGTTGAAGACGGCGGCATTGCCGCTGTCCCCCGAAGCGGTCGGGAGGATCTTGCAGGCGGTCAAGCTGATGCCGAGTATCACGGCAAGGATCGGCCAGGTCGGCTTGTTGTTCAGCATGATGGCTTGTTGAGCATGGTGATCAGTACCCACGGAAAATGGCGACGAGGGACGACCCTTGGGTCGCCCCTCGCTATT
This sequence comes from Mesorhizobium sp. M0659, assembly GCF_040320605.1. Lineage (NCBI taxonomy): Bacteria > Pseudomonadati > Pseudomonadota > Alphaproteobacteria > Hyphomicrobiales > Phyllobacteriaceae > Mesorhizobium > Mesorhizobium sp. M0659. Next base: position 233,742 of record NZ_JAMYPY010000008.1, on the reverse strand, counting down.
CATGTCACGCCGGCTCAGTTGGTAAGCGCAAAAGTTTCCAGCTTGGAAGCATTGTCGCCATTGACCAGGACGCAGTCCATCAACTGCTTTTCCTTGGCCGGCGACTTCTTGTTCTTGATGAAGTCGTTGGCCTGCTCGACCGCCATCTGCGCCTGCGCATAAGCCGGCTGCAGCACGGTTGCCTTGATGCCGCCCGCGGTGATGGAGTCGCGCACGTCATTCGACCCGTCGAAGCCGACGACGATGACGTCCTTGCGGTTTGCCGCGACCAGCGCCGCATAGGCGCCCATCGCCATCGTGTCGTTGCCGGAGATGACGCCCTTGATATCCGGGTTGGCCTGGAGGATCGATTCCATCTTGGAATACGCTTCCGTCTGGCTCCAGTTTGCCGACTGCTGGGCGACCATCTTCAGATCCGGATAATCGTCGATGACGTCGTGATAGCCCTTCGAGCGAATGCCGGCATTGGTATCGGATTCCTTGCCGACCAGCTCGACGAAATTGCCCTTCTCGCCCATCAACTTGACGAATTCCTGCGCACCGAGCTGGGCGCCCTGGTAGTTGTTGGAGACGATCTGAGCCACGGCGACGCCGGTGGCGTTGATCTCGCGATCGATCAGGAACGACGGCACGCCTGCGTCCTTGGCCTTCTGCACGGCAGCGACAGTGGCGTCGGCGCCGGCATTGTCGAGGATGATCGCCTTGGCGCCGCGACCGATCGCCGTATCGATCAATTCGGATTGCTTGTTGGCGTCGTCATCATGGACGAGCACAAGCGCTTCGTAGCCGAGTTCCTTGGCCTTGGCTTCGGCGCCGACGGCTTCCGCCTTGAAGAACGGATTGTCGTGCGAGGGCGTGATGATGGCAATGAGGTCGGCCGCATAGGCGGGTACCGCCGTGCCAAGCGCCAGCATGCCGGCGAACGCCGCAAGTGTCATTCTGCGTGTGAGTTTCATGATGTCCTCCCGTTTGAAAAATTGCCTTGATAAATCAAGGCCTCTGCATTCGAATTCATCGCGCAACGCGGGCCGCCGATCGGTTCAGGCTGAATGCCGGTGCCGGCTTCCCAAACGATCGCTGCTCCCCCGCCGTCCCTCCACTCGCCCAGGCTTCGTACTTCCCGCGAACCCTTGCCCAAGCCATCAACAGCTAAGCCAACTGGTATGATGAGTCAATCACTAATTGAGGTGACATGTTCCCACTGAGCAAAACATCTGTTCGTCATGGCGGGTGTGTCGAGCCATCGAGGCGCTCCGGCAAGCGCCCGACTCGGCCTGTCTCAGGTAATGCGCCGAATGCTCGCGGCGATCTCTTCCGGTTCGAACACCCGCTTCCAGTCGTCGCGCATCAGCACCGGCTTGCCGAATTCGATCGCCTTGTTGCAGGCATCCGAGAATACGCCCTTGGTTTCGCCGAAAATCACGGCGCCGAGCACGTTCATGTGGCCGAGCAGGAAGTCGAGCGCCGCCTGTTGGTCGACGCCTCGCGCGACGACCTCGTCGACGGCTTCCTTCATGACGACAAGCAGTGACGCGCACACCGTCTCCGATAGACCGGGCTCCAGCAGCGCCATCTGTTCGACAGTGACACGGTGCGAGCGCATGACCGGCGCCCAGATGATTTTCGCGACCGCCTCGCCCTTGGCGTAATCCGCTTCCGGTCCCTGCATCAGCGCGCTGACCATATGCTGCTTGGCCTTGACGCCGCCAAAATAGTCCTTCTTGGCCGCCATGTCGGTCTCGTCGTTGAAGATCGGCGGATGACAGGGATGGGTGACGAAATAGGTCAGGTCCGGCCGGTTGGGCAGATGGCCGGCGAAGGGTGCGGCCGCATCGAGCACTATCACCATTGTGCCCGGCGCCAGTTTGCTCTCGATATCAGCCGCCACCTTGCCGATATGCGTGTCGGGAACGGCCAGGATGACGATTTCCGCCCCGTCCAGCGCCGCATCGGCACTGACCGCGTCAAAGCCCAGTCCGGTCTTCAGCCGCTCGCGGCCGGCCTCGCTCACCTCGACATGGCGTACCGTATAGAGCGATCCGCGAAAATTGGTCGACAGGCGGTAACCCATTTTGCCGCCGGCACCGAGTAGCGCAATCGTTGTCATCTATCCCTACTCCCGCTTTAAACGACGGCCGCGCCGATCGTCATGTTATTAACTGGTATAATCACCTTACCACGAATTAAGGAGTTGAACAGGGCTTTGATGAGGCCAAGCGGTCGTCTGTTTGGCATTCCGCTCGCCGTGGCGGGCCTATAGCTGCCTGGGTCCCTGGTCTTCCCAGCCCGAAAACTATCCCTGCGCTGCGACTCCTGGTAGCGCCTTCAGGATCCAGTCACGCGCCGGCGTCCTTCTTCAACCAAATGAAACCGGTAGCGATCGCGTATGAACTCGTTGAAAAATTGCCCTTTCGAGAAGGCGGCCCGGAACGCCGCATAGGTCTCGGGCTCGACCTCCTCGTAGTCGTAGCGGGCTCCGCTCGGGACGAACCAGACCGAGAGGATTTTCGTCGACGGGTCGTAGTGGGTATTGCGAATGGCAGTGGACGGCATGTCGAAAATCCCGCTTCGTCCCCAAATCTTCTCCAAATCCTGCTTCGAACATGCGTAATGCCGCAACGATGCGGAGGTTCCGACAGGGAGGCGCACCACAACGCCGAAAATCTTGCCCGGGTGGCGAGGCTTCCTATCTCTCCGTCAGATGGCACAGACGAAATCCAGCACAACAGCATATGCCAGCCAGGGCGATCTCTTCGGCGCGGCCGACACGCTGCCGGAAGGATTTTCTTACCGGCCTAGCCTGATCACAACGGACGAAGAGGCGGAACTGGTCCGTCACCTCAATGAACTGTCCTTCAAGCCGTTCGATTTCCACGGCCACCTTGCCAACCGGCAGGTCGCCGGCTTCGGCTGGCGCTACGACTACGACCGGCGCCAGGTCGTCGAAGCGCCGCCCATCCCGAAATTCCTGCTGCCGCTTCGCGACAAGGTCGCGGATTTTGCCGGCAGGCAGGCCACGGAATTCGCGCAAGTGCTCATCAACGAGTATCGGCCGGGCGCGGGCATAGGTTGGCATCGCGACAAGCCGCATTTCGATCTCGTCGCCGGCGTCTCGCTGCTGGCGCCCTGCAGCTTTCGGCTGCGCCGCAAAAAAGGCTCGAAATGGGATCGCGAGACGATCGAGGTCGAACCGAGGTCCCTCTATCTCATGGACGGTCCGGCGCGCCACGAGTGGGAGCACAGCATTCCGCCGGTCGCCGGGCACCGCTATTCGATCACGCTGCGCACTCTGAAATAGGCGATACTCCAAGCCACGCAGCAGCCGCTCTGGAAGGCAGCACGCAGTTGTGCTTCGATTGCATATGAGCGTTGATCGCAGCAAAATCCCGGCCATCCGCGTGGCGCTCTTTCTGTGGGCATGCCTGTCCTGCGTTCTGGCTCTGCAGTGGCTCGTCGACCTCGGCATGGTCGGCTTTCCCGACGGATACATAACGCCCTATGCCCGAGCAACGAGCACGCTGTTGCATGTCCTTGTCTGGGCATGCCTGGCTCAAAGTCTCTACTTCGCTTGCCGAGCCTTGCTTGGCAAACGCTTCGAGCCTGCTCCTCTCTTCCTGCAAATCCTGATCGCCGCCGCACTGACTGTCGTGCCGGCATTCATCGTAAAACACTGTCCGCGGTCTCAGGTATGCAGCAACATCTATGAAGCGCTCACGAATACGATGATGGACGACGGCACCGGCGGATGACGTTGTGTCTCCAGTAACTGACGAGAGTTAGAACTTTGGCGTCGCGCCGCGCGGTGGCGGTAAAACCTGGAGGAACCATGCGAAAGATCCTGGCATCGATGCTGCTGTTCGCGGCAGCGCTATCTGCAAACCCCGCTCGGGCGCTGGACAGTACCATCCCGCCGGTTGTCGTCACACCGCTTGCCGATCGCAGCCAGACGGCGTCCGGCCAGCCGATCGTGCTGCCGCAGAAAAATGTCCAGGTCCTGGTTTCAACCTATGACATTGCGGTCGGCGCCACTCTGCCGGTGCACAAGCACCCGTTTGCCCGCTACGCCTATGTCGAGGCCGGGACACTCAAAGTGACGAATGTCGAGACCGGCAACAGCAACACCTACAAGACGGGCGATTTCATCATCGAGATGATCGGCCAGTGGCACCAGGCCACCAACATCGGCGACGGCCCGGTCAAGCTGCTGGTCATCGACCAGGTCGAACAAGGCGCCAAGAACACGGTGCTGCGCCAGTAATTGCGGATCGGCCGGGTTGCCGGGCTGGCCCAAGCAGCGACTGGCTGTTCCGGCTTCCCCACCAACCGAGCCGATGCTAGGGCTGGCCGTCTGCAATGATGAAGGATCGCCCCTTGGCCGGAAATGCTCGCCCCCTGATCGAAATCTGCGTCGAAGGCATCGACGGATTGCTGGCAGCCCAGGCCGCCGGCGCCGACCGGGTTGAACTCTGCGCCAGCCTGGTCGAAGGCGGCATCACGCCCAGCCTCGGCACGGTGCGCGCCGCACTCGAGAGCGCGACCATTCCGTTCCACGTCATCGTGCGCCCGCGCGGCGGCGATTTCCTCTACAGCGAGGCCGAATATCGCTCGATGCTGGCTGATGTCGCGGCACTGCGCGACCTCGGCGTCGCCGGCGTCGTCGTCGGTTGCCTCAATGCCGACGGCACCATCGACGAAACCCGCATGGGCGCTTTGGCCGAGGCGGCCGGCCCGCTCGCCGTCACCTGCCACCGCGCCTTCGACATGACCCGCGATCCGGCCGAGGCGTTGGAAGCGCTGATCCGCTGCAAGGTCGGCCGCGTGCTGACCAGCGGCCAGAGGGACACCGCGGTGGAAGGCGCCGGCCTGTTGGCGGATCTCGTCCGCCAGGCCGACGGCCGCATCATCATCCTCGGCTGCGGCGCGCTGGGCCCCGAAAACATCGCCGGGGTGCTGGCATCAACCGGGCTGACGGAAATGCATTTCGCCGCGCTCAAGGATGTACCGAGCGCCATGGCCTACCGCAACCCTGATGTCGGCATGGGCGGCGGCGATCTGGACCGCGAATACCGCACCACAGTCACCGATGGGGCGCTGGTTGCCGCGACGATTGCGGCGGCCAGAGCATGATGAGCGAAGCCGTGACTGGGCCGTCGCCGATCAGCCGTGTCTCGCCTCAGGACGAAGCCGCCATCCTCGCACTCAACAACGAGCACGCCGCCGAACTGTCATGGCTCGAGCCCGAACGGCTGTCCTTCCTGCTTGGCGAAGCGTTTTACGTCAGGCGCATCGGCGCGCTCGAAGCCTTCATCATGACCTTCGACCAGGATGCGCGCTACGACAGCCCGAATTTCCTCTGGTTCCGCGAGCGCTATCCACGCTTCGTCTATGTCGACCGCGTCGTCGTCGCGGCGCAAGCGCGCGGCCGCGGCCACGCCCGCCGGCTCTACGAGGATCTGTTCGGGGAAGTCGCCCGCGCGGGCCACAGCATCGTCACCTGCGAGGTGAATGCCGAACCGCCCAATCCGGCTTCGGACGCCTTCCATGCCGCGCTTGGCTTTGCGCAAGTCGGGGAAGCGGCGATCCATGGCGGCCAGAAGACCGTGCGCTACTACCTCAGGCAGATTGCGGGCTGACGCATCGCTGGCTGATGATCGGCAAGCAGGTCGCCACGGCAGCATAAGATTAGGAGTCCGTAGCCCTCACCAATTCCGGTTCAGCCAGGCCCGCGCGGGCTTCTCGACCAGATAGTAGCTGCATAATGCACAGGCGAAGACAGCCGCCAGCATCGGGATCGGCGCACTGCCCTGCTCGGCGACGAATTTGTAGAAGGGCTGTTGCCAGAGATAGAGCGAGTACGACCACAGCCCGATCATCACCATCGGCCTGGATGAAAGCAGGCCGGTCAGGTGCCGGCTGCTGGTGTCCAGCGTATTGACGGCAAGCGCCAGCAACGGCACCGCCAGTAGGTAATGGATCGGCGTCGGCACCGGATCGAGGAACAGCAATATAGCCGCCGCCGCCGACACGAGGCTGACATAGGGGCTCTTCAGGAATGCCGGCACCCGGTCATCGTGCTTGAGCAGGCAGATCGATGCCGACAGCAGGATCGAGGCGATATGCACATCGGTGCGCCAATAGCTGTGCTCGTAATCCATGCCGAGCACCCAGTACGAAATGGCGCCATTGGCCATCGCCAGCAGCGACAGCGTCACCAGCAGCCGAACGACATTACCCCGCCCGGTCACCACCACGCTGATCAGCGCCAGGATGATGTAGGCATGCTCTTCCACGCACAGCGACCAGATGTGGTCGAGCGCGCCGGCGCGGGTGATGAGAATTCCGGCATAGTTGTAGGTGAATGTCAGCGCCGTCAGCGCCGCCTTCCATTTGAAGCCGATAAAGGTGCCGGAGAGCCCGATCATGGCTGATGTCACGAACACCAGCAGCGCGGGATAGATGCGCGAAAAGCGGCGCTTGAAGAATTTTTTCAGCGGAAAGCGTTCGATGAACAGTATCTCGCCCATCAGCCGGCCTGAGAGCACGAAGAAGAACTCGACGCCGAGCACGCCGAGATTGATCCCGGGAACGGGGAAGAAATGGCCGATCAGCACCAGTGCGATCGAAAGCCCGCGCCAGCCATCGAGATAGGCCAGTCTTGCTCTGGCGGCTTTGTCGGCTGTGGCCCGCGGCAGGGCAACAGACGCTGCGGAGATGTCGGCCATGCCGATCCTCTACGACGCAAGATCTTGGCGCAGCTCACACCGCCGCGCGCAGAATCCACCCCGTGTTCCGCCAAGCTATACATATTGCAGTGCAATATCAGATTGTGCAAGTGCGAGAATGGGGCTGGGCAGTCCCTTGGGAAGTATGCGCCTGTTCTTGCACGGGAATTGCCTGAAACAACGGATTTGCGCGTGGCAGCGAACTCGCAAGGACTGGGCAGTTACAGCTCGCCGCAGACGAACAAAGGGGCCGCGATGGCCCCTTTCCTTGTCAGTAGTTGATGATGTCAGGCGTTGGCTGCCGCCACGGCGCGCTTGGCCATCACGGCGATCAAATTGGCGCGGTATTCGGCCGAAGCGTGGAGGTCGGTCATCAAATTCTTCGCCGGCACTTTCACGCCGTCGAGCGCCGATGCGGCAAAGTTCTTCGCCAGTGCGGCTTCGATCTCCTTCGAGCGGAACACACCGTCATCGCCGGCGCCGGTAACGGCAACGCTGACCCCGTCCTTGCCCTTGGCCACGAACACGCCGACAATCGCATAGCGCGAGGCCGGGTTGCGGAATTTTTCGTAAGCAGCCTTGGCCGGCGCGGTAAAACTCACCGCCGTGATGATCTCGCCTTCTTTCAGCGCCGTCTCGAACAGGCCGGTGAAGAATTTCGCGGCTGAAATCTCGCGCTTGTTGGTGACGATGGTGGCGCCCAGCGCCAAGAGCGCCGCCGGATAATCGGCGGCTGGGTCGTTGTTGGCGACCGAGCCGCCGATCGTGCCCTTGTGGCGCACCGCCGGATCGCCAATCAGCGACGCCAGATGCGCAAGCGCCGGACAGGCCTTTCTCAGTCTCTCGTCATTGGCGACGTCGTAATGGGTGGTGGCAGCGCCGATGGTGACGGTCCTGCCCGACACCTTGACGCCTTGCAGCTCCTTGATCCGCGACAGGTCGATCAGGTCGGAGGGTGCGGCGAGCCGCGTCTTCATCGCCGGGATCAGCGTCATGCCGCCTGACAAAAGCCTGGCGTCGCCGCTCTTCACCAGCTTGGCGGCGTCGGCGACCGAGGCGGCGCGGTGGTAGTTGACTGCGTACATGGGATCCTCCCCTGAAGTGGTTAGGCAGTAGTGAGTAGGGAGTAGGGAATAAGGACGCTGTCATCTCCGGTAGTGCCCATTCCCTACTCACTACTCCCTACTCACTCATTTCTTCGCCCTAATCGCCGCCCACACCGTCGACGGCGAGGCCGGCATGGCGATGTCCACAATCCCCAAAGCGTCGGTGATGGCGTTGATGACCGCTGGCGGCGAGCCGATGGCGCCGGCTTCGCCACAACCCTTGATGCCGAGCGGATTGCTCGGACACGGCGTGTTCGAGGTCGACACCTTGAATGACGGCAGGTCGTCCGCGCGCGGCATGGTGTAGTCCATGTAGCTCGCCGTCAAAAGCTGCCCGCTATCGTCATAGTGAGCGCCTTCCAGCAGCGCCTGGCCGATGCCCTGGGCGATGCCGCCATGCACCTGGCCCTCGACGATCATCGGGTTGATGATGTTGCCGAAATCGTCCGCGGCGACGAACTGGACGATCTCGGTCGTGCCGGTTTCCGGATCGATCTCGACCTCGCAGATGTAGCAGCCGGCTGGGAAAGTGAAGTTCGCCGGATCGTAGAAGGCGGTTTCCTTCAGTCCCGGCTCCATGCCTGCCGGCAGATTGTGGGCGGTGTAGGCGGCAAGCGCCACCTGGAACCAGGGCAGGCTCTTGTCGGTGCCGGCAACCTTGACCTCGCCATTCTCGATGACGATGTCGCCCTCGTCGGCCTCGAGCAGATGGGCGGCGATTTTCTTGGCCTTGGCCTCGACCTTGTCGAGCGCCTTGGCAATTGCCGACATGCCGACCGCGCCCGAGCGCGAGCCGTAGGTGCCCATGCCCATCTGCACCTTGTCGGTGTCGCCATGGACGATCGACACCGAGTCGAGCGGCACGCCGAAGCGCTGGGTGACCAGTTGCGCGAAGGTCGTCTCATGGCCCTGGCCGTGGCTGTGCGAGCCGGTCAGCACCTCGATCGTGCCGACGGCATTGACCCGCACCTCGGCCGATTCCCACAGACCGACGCCGGCGCCGAGCGAACCGACCGCCGCCGACGGCGCGATGCCGCAGGCCTCGATATAGCAGCTCATGCCGATGCCGCGCAGCCTGCCTTGGTTGGCGGCGGCAGCCTTGCGTTCCGCAAAGCCGGGATAGTCGGACGCCTGTGTCGCCGCATCGAGTGAAGCTCCATAGTCGCCGGCGTCATAGTTCATGATGACCGGCGTCTGGTGCGGAAACTCGGTGATGAAATTGATGCGCCGCAACTCCGCCGGAGAGACCTCGAGTTCGCGTGCGGCGGTCTCCATTGTGCGTTCGAGCAAATAGGTCGCTTCCGGCCGCCCTGCCCCACGATAGGCATCGACGGGTGCCGTGTTGGTGTAGACGGTGCGCACATTGGCGTGGATTGCGGGAATATTGTACTGGCCCGACAGCAGCGTCGCGTAGAGATAGGTCGGCACGCAAGACGAGAACAGCGACATGTAGGCGCCGAGATTGGCGATGGTGTCTACCTTGAAGCCGGTGATCCGGTTGTTCTTGTCGAACGCCATTTCGACTGTCGAGACATGGTCGCGGCCATGCGCGTCGGTGAGAAAGCTTTCGGTGCGGTCGGCAACCCATTTGACCGGCACGCCGGTCTTCTTCGACGCCCACAGGCAGACGATCTCTTCGGGATAGATGTAGATCTTCGAGCCGAAGCCGCCGCCGACATCGGGCGCAATGACGCGCAGCTTGTTTTCCGGTGCGACATTGTAGAAGGCGCTCATCACCAGCCGCGCGACATGCGGGTTCTGCGACGTCGTCCAGCAGGTAAAATGGTCCTCGGCTTTGTCGTAATGGCCAAGGGCCGCGCGCGGCTCCATGGCGTTGGGAACCAGCCGGTTGTTGACGATCTTCATGCGGGTGACATGGGCCGCCGCCTGGATCGCTGCGTCGGTCGCCTTGGCGTCGCCGATCTCCCAGTCGAAGATCAGATTGTCCTCGGCATCGGCATGGACCTGCGGCGCACCTTTTTGCAGCGCCTTGGTGGCATCGACCACCGCCTTCAATTCCTTGTAGGTGATCTCGACCGCTTCGGCCGCGTCGCGGGCCTGGCCCTTGGTTTCCGCCACCACGATGACGACCGCATCGCCGACATAGCGCACCTTGTCGACCGCCAGCGGCGACCACGCGCCCATCTTCATCGGCGAGCCGTCCTTGGAATGGATCATCCAGCCGCAGATCAGGTTGCCGATGCCGTCGGCCTTGAGCTCCTTGCCGGTCAAGACGCCGATGACGCCGGGCATCGCCTGCGCTCGTCTGACGTCGATCTTCTTGATCTGAGCATGCGCGTGCGGGCTGCGCACGAAAGCGGCATGCTTCATGCCGGGAACCACCATGTCCTCGACATAGCGGCCGGCGCCGGTGATGAAGCGTTTGTCTTCCTTGCGCACGACCCGAGCGCCGATACCTTCAATGCCCATAGGAATTCCTCCGGAATAGCGAATAGTGAGTGGCGAATAGTGATTAGTGAGTAGGGAATTGTGCTCGGAGCGGTTCGGCTAAACCGACTACTCGCTACTCCCTATTCGCTACTCGCTTCTTTCTTACGCTGCCTGTTTCGCCCTGCCCTTCGGCACCTTCGCCATAGTCTGCCATGCGGCGAGGATCGCCTTGACGATGTTGTGGTAGCCGGTGCAGCGGCAGATGTTGCCTTCGAGCTCGGCGCGCACCGTCGCCTCATCGAGGCCTTCGGGATGGCGCGCGATCATGTCGGTCGCGGTCATGATCATGCCCGGCGTGCAGAAGCCGCATTGCAGCCCATGATGTTCCTTGAACGCGGCCTGCATCGGATGCAGGTCGCCGCCATTGGCAAGCCCTTCGATCGTCACCACGGTCGACCCGGAGGCCTGCACGGCCAGCATCGAACAGGACTTCACCGCCTTGCCGTCGACATGCACGACGCAGGCGCCGCATTGAGAGGTGTCACAACCGACATGCGTTCCGGTGAGACCAAGATTTTCGCGCAGGAAATGAACCAGAAGCGTTCGGTCCTCGGCAGCGCCGCTGATCCGTTTTCCGTTCACGACAAACGAAACGTCCGACATGCATCCTCCCTGGGTATGACCTTGGTAGTCATGCTGCCGATGCGGCTTTGGCGCTCGGCCATGCGCTATTGGTACACTGCACAAAGCGCAAAAAACACACGGCGCTCATTGTACTTTCGGTCATGGAGAAAACGAAAATCATGGGCCTGTCCGCCCCATTGCCAAAGAGCGAATAGGGGGCAACAATGCCCTCGACGCCAGCTCGCCGAGAGACATAAAACGGGCGCGCGCAGGAAGCGTCGGAGGATATCGGGAGGAAGCCTCTGGCCAGTTCACGGACGAGCTATGCATCCGGTCTGTCGGCGCTCACCACCGACGAGCCCGACGCCGATGCATTCGCCCTGGCGGTCGCTGTCGAGGCCGCAGCCATCGATGCCGGCTTTGCCCTGCTGTTCTTCTCCCAGAGCTTGTTTGACGCGAGCGTCCTTTCGCAAGGGCTGAAGACCCACGCACCGACGCTGGCCTACGCCGCCTGCTCGACCGCCGGCGAGATCACCCCCCAGGGCCTGGAGGAAGGCCATGTGCTGGCGCTGCTCTTTCCCTCCGCGTCGTTTTCGGCGGTCAGCACCATGGTCGACAATCTCTCCTCGTCGGGAATGGACAGGATCACTGATGAAGTCGAGGGCTTGCGGCGGTTGCTGCGCGGACGCACCGGCAGTTGCCATGCCAAAAGCACCTTCGCGCTCTGCTTCATCGACGGCCTGTCCTTTGCCGAGGAAGCTGTAACCTCGGCCATCCATTGGGGGCTGGACGACATCCCGCTGATCGGCGGTTCGGCGGGCGACGATTTGAAATTCGAAACCACCAGGCTGATTTCGAACGGCAAGGTTGCGTCCGATAGCGCCATCATTGTGCTGATCGCCACCGAGATCCCGTTCCATGTCTTCAAGACCGACAATTTCATCCCCACCGACGAGAAGCTGGTGGTGACGGCATCCGATCCGGACCACCGCACCGTGCGCGAATTCAACGCCACCAATGCGGCTGAGGAGTATGCAGCCTCCGTCGGCATCGTTGCGCAGAACCTGACGCCGATGAGCTTCGCTTCGCACCCGGTGGTGGTGAAAGTGGGTGGCGAATTTTACTGCCGCTCGATCCAGAAGATGCATCCCGACGGCTCGCTGTCATTCTTCTGCGCCATAGACGACGGCGTCGTGCTGTCCATCGCCCAGCCCAAGGACATGGTGGAATCCACGCGCGCCGCACTGCGCGACGTCGAGCAACGGCTCGGCGGCATCGACATGATCCTCGGCTTCGATTGCGTGCTGCGCCGGCTCGATGCGCGCAACCGCCAGGTCTTCCGCGACATTTCGGAGCTCTACCGGGTCAACAATGTCATCGGCTTCGGCACCTATGGCGAACAGTACCGCTCCATGCATCTGAACCAAACCTTCACCGGCATCGCCTTCGGCGAACGCCAGGCGGCGGAATAGCCCATGCCGCTCAGGGATATCGACGACGTCGACAGGCTGAAGAAGATCAACGCCGCTCTGGTCAGCCGCGTCGAGCGCTCGATGGACCAGCAGGGCAACGCCTTCTCGCTGTTCCAGACCGCAATTTCACTGGAAACCCGGGTGCGCATGCGCACCGAGGAACTGCACTCGACCTTGCGCCGGCTGGAACAGTCGAACATCGACCTCAGCGCCGCCAAGGAAAACGCCGAGCTGGCAAACTTGTCCAAGACCAGGTTCCTGGCCGCCGCCAGCCATGACGTGCTGCAGCCGCTGAACGCCGCCCACCTCTCCGTCTCGGCGCTGGCCGAAGTGCAGACCAGCGACGAGGGCAAGAAACTTGTCCGCCAGGTCGAGCGCTCGCTGGAGACCATGGAAGACCTGTTGCGCACGCTGCTCGACATTTCCAAGCTCGATGCCGGCGTGGTCCAGCCCGACATCGGCGATGTCAATCTGGAGACGCTGTTTTCCTCGCTGCGGTCGGATTTCCTGCCGGTGGCCGAGATGAAGGGGCTGGCGCTGAAGTTCCGCCCGGTCAGCGCCGTGGTGCGTTCGGACCGCACGCTCTTGCGCCGCATCCTGCAGAACATCCTGTCCAATGCGCTGCGCTATACCCCTTCGGGCGGCGTGCTTGTCGGCACAAGGCATCGCGGCGATACCATCCGCATCGATGTCGCCGACACCGGCTGCGGCATTCCCGAGGATCAGCGCGAGGCGGTGTTCGAGGAGTTCCATCGCGGCTCCGCCATTCCAGCCGACACCGGGATCTCCGGCGGCGGGCTGGGCCTGGGCCTTGCCATCGTGCGGCGCATGGCCGCCGCGCTCGGTCATCCCGTGACGTTCTCCTCGAGGGTTGGGCGCGGCACCATCTTCCACATCGACGTGCCGGTCGGCATCGGCGCCAGCGCCGATGCGATCGCCAGCCTTGCCGAGATGGAGCGGCCGCGCGGCTACGGCCTGTTCGGCACCAAGGTCCTGCTGGTCGAAAATGACGCCGACGTGTTGCAGGCGATGACCTTCCTGCTCGAGCGCTGGCAGTGCCTGGTGCGCGCCGCGACCTCGACCGAGGCTGCGATCAGCCTGCTTGGCGACACCGACTGGGTGCCCGACATCGTCATTGCCGACCAGCATCTCGACGACGGCGACCTCGGCACCGCAACAATAGCCGAAGTCCGCGACTATCTCGGCCGCGCCGTGCCGGCGCTGATCGTCACCGCCGACGGATCGGAGGCCGTCGCCAAGGCAGCCCGCGCCGCAGGCATAGAGCTGATGCGGAAGCCGCTAAAGCCGGCGCAGCTAAGGGCGCTGCTGGCGCATCTGCTGGCTTGAGCTCCATACCCTCCCCTCGATGGGGAGGGTCGGCGCGCAGCGCCGGGGCGGGGTGCAGCGCCAAGCTCCCCCACCCCCGCTCCGCTTCGCGGATCGACCCTCCCCACAAGGGGGAGGGTAAAGATCAAAACCCGGCCTGATCGCGAAACAGCTCCGCATTGTCCAGCTTCGACACCTCAATCACCGCTTGCGTCCGGCTATACACATTGAGCTTGCGCAGGATCTCCGAGACATGCGCTTTGACCGTGGTCTCGCCGACCTGCAGCTCGTAGGCGATCTGTTTGTTGAGCAGGCCGTGGCGCAGCATCTGCAGCACCCGCAGCTGCTGCGGCGTCAGTTTCGCCAGCCGCTGCACCATGTCGGCGCGGTCTGTGCTGTCGGCGTCCGGCGGCTGTCCCTCATAGTTTTCCGGCACATAGATCGCGCCTTCCATCACGGAGCGGATGGCGGCGGCGAGATCGCTTTTGCGCGCCGATTTCGGGATGAAGCCGGCAGCGCCATAGGACAGTGCCTCTGAAATGATCTTCGGCTCCTCATAGCCCGAGACGACGACCACCGGCAGCCGCGGATGGCGGGTCCTGAGTTGCAGCAGCCCGTCGAAGCCATGGACATCGGGCATGTTGAGATCGAGCAGCGCCAGGTCGAACGGTTTTATCCCACCCAGGAGATCGAGCGCTTCGGCGATCGAGCGCGCCTCCACCGTGTCGACTTCCGGGTACGCCATCTGCACGGCGCTGTGCAGCGCCTCGCGAAACAGCGGATGGTCGTCGATGATCAGAAACCGGGCGCGATCGTTGACTGCGGTCATGGTGTTCGTTTCAGTCCTCCCTGGGCAGGATACTCCCCGGACCATGGGCAGCTTATTGGCAAATAGTCTATCGCCATCTTAACCCCCGGAGGCGAAGCCGACTTTATCCGACAATCAAGGCGCAGCCGATGCTTTTGCGGACGCTGATGCCTTGCCCGGCGGTTCAAATCGGTCAAATGTGCCGGCAGTTGAAGCAGAAAGACCTGGTATGACAGACTTCGTCCTTCCCTTGCCCGCAACCCCATCGGTCGCCATAGCAGGCTCGTCGGCTCGCTTCGCGGTGCGCCGCATCTTCTGCGTCGGCCGCAACTACGCCGCGCACGCCCGCGAACTCGGCAATGACGAACGCGACCCGCCCTTCTTCTTCACCAAGCCGGCCGACGCGGTGGTCGATTCCGGCACCACGATCCCCTACCCGCCGCTGACCAAGAACCTGCACCACGAGATCGAGCTGGTCGCTGCGATCGGCAAGGCCGGCTTCCGCATTCCCCGCGCTGAGGCGCTAGACCATGTCTGGGGCTACGGCGTCGGCATCGATCTCACCCGCCGCGACCTGCAGGACGAGGCCAAGAGGGCGGCGCGGCCGTGGGACTGGTCGAAGGCCTTCGACCGCTCGGCGCCCTGCGGCCCGTTGGTACCAGCCGCCAAATCCGGCCACCCGCAAAAGGGCCGCATCTGGCTCGCCGTCGACGGCACGGTGAAACAGGAGGGCGACCTCGCCGAACTGATCTGGCCGATCGCCGATATCGTTTCTATCTGCAGCAGTGCGGTTGTACTACAACCGGGCGACCTGATCTTCACCGGCACGCCGGCCGGCGTCGGCGCGGTGGTGCCGGGCCAGACGATGACCGGCGGCGTCGACGGCATCGGCACCATCGAGATCACCGTCGGCCAAGATCCCGTCGGCCAAGATCGCATCGGCCAAGATTCCACCGGCCAAGATTCCAGCAGCAAGCCGTGACCCGATGAGCGATCTCGTCCTCCACAACTACTACCGCTCCTCCACCTCCTACCGCGTGCGCATTGCGCTGGAGATGAAGGGCCTGAGCTACGAGTACGTGCCGCATCATCTGCGTCACGGCGACCATCTGGAGCCCGCTTACCGCGCGGTCAATCCGCAGGGGCTGGTACCGGCGCTGATCCTGGGCGACGGCACGCTTTTGACGCAGTCGCTGGCAATCATCGAATTTCTCGACGAGACCAAGCCCGAGCCGCGGCTGCTGCCGAAGGACGCGCTCGGCCGGGCGCGCGTGCGAATGCTGGCGCAGATGATCGCCTGCGACATCCACCCGGTGAACAATCTGCGCGTGCTGACCTCGCTGCGGACTCTGTTCGGCGCCGGCGACCAGGATGTCATCCACTGGTTCCGCCACTGGGTGAACGAAGGGTTCCAGCCGCTTGAAAAGATTCTGGCTTCATCTGATGAGACCGGCGCCTTCTGTCATGGCGACACGCCCGGCCTGGCCGACATCTGCCTGGTCGCCCAAATCGCCAGCAACGCCCGTTTCGGCGTTGACCTGACGCCCTACCCCGAGATCTCGCGCATCCACGCCGCCTGCATGGCGCTGCCGGCCTTTCAGAGGGCAGCGCCAGAGAATCAGATAGATGCCGAATAGGCGCACAATGCCGGAGCAGAGCACAGAGAGTTGCCGATGAAAGCCGTCGTCTTCGAAAAATTCGGTGAGGCGCCGAGAATCCAGACCGTGCCGGATCCGAAACCGGCCGCCGACGGCGTCGTCATCAAGGTCGAGGCGACCGGGCTCTGCCGCAGCGACTGGCATGGCTGGATGGGCCATGACGACGGCATCACGCTGCCGCATGTGCCGGGCCATGAGCTGGCCGGCGTCGTCGTCGCCGTCGGCAAGCAGGTCACCCGCTGGAAGGCCGGCGAACGCGTCACCGTGCCGTTCTGTGTCGGCTGCGGCCGCTGCTTCGAATGCAATTCGGGCAATCATCAGGTCTGCGAACACCAGACGCAGCCCGGCTTCACCGCCTGGGGATCGTTTGCCGAATATGTCGCCATCGAGCATGCCGACACCAATCTGGTGCGCCTGCCCGAGGAGATGGAGTTCGCCACCGCCGCCAGCCTCGGCTGCCGCTTCGTCACCTCCTTTCGCGCCATTGTCGACCAGGGCCGGGTGACGCCGGGCGAATGGGTGGCGGTGCATGGCTGCGGCGGCGTCGGCCTGTCGGCGATCATGATCGCCAGTTCCATGGGCGCCAATGTCATCGCCATCGACCTCACCGACGAGAAACTTGAATTGGCCAAAAAGATCGGCGCGGTAGCGACCATCAACGCCTCGACGACGCCGAACGTGGTCAAGGCGGTCAAGCAGATCACCAATGGCGGCGCGCATATGTCGATGGACGCGCTCGGCCACTCCACGACCTCGTTCAATTCGATCGCGAACCTGCGCCGGCGCGGCCGCCATGTGCAGGTCGGCCTGATGCTGGGCGAACACGCCCGCCCGCAAGTGCCCATGGACAAGGTGATCGCCTTCGAGCTGGAAATCCTCGGCAGCCACGGCATGCAGGCCTACCGCTACCCCGCCATGATGGAAATGATCCGCACCGGCAAGCTCAAGCCCGAACTGCTGGTCGGCAGAAAGATCAGCCTCGACGAGGCGCCTGCGGCGCTGATGGCAATGGGCGGGTTCGAGGGGATTGGCATTGGGGTGGTGACGAAGTTCTAGGGCGGAGTCGCCCTCCACCACCAAACTCCTAGCGCGCAAATTTCTTCGCCCCGAACACGCAAGCCACCACGCCGAGCGTCACGACCACCATCAGCGGGCTGACCTGCTCGTGCAGCAGCGACGCTGCCAGCGCCAGGCCGAAAAAGGGCTGCAGCAACTGCAACTGCCCGACGGCAGCGATGCCGCCTTGGGCCAGGCCGCGATACCAGAACACGAAGCCGATCAGCATGCTGAACAGCGAGACATAGGCGAGACCCATCCAGGCGTGAGAGCCGATGCCGGCGAAGGACGACGGCAGCGTCGCAAAGGTCAGAACCAGCATGATCGGCAGCGAGATCGCCAGCGCCCAGCAGATCACCTGCCAGCCGCCCAGCCTGCGCGACAATGCCGCCCCCTCGGCATAGCCCAGGCCGCAGACGATGATGGCGGCCAGCATCAGGCCGTCGCCGACAGGTGAGGCCGTCACGCCTTGCATCAGGGCAAAACCGGCGACCAGCGCGCTGCCGATGCAGGAAAACAGCCAGAAGGCCGGGCGCGGACGCTCGCCACCGCGCAGCACGCCGAAGATCGCGGTGGCCAGCGGCAGCAGGCCGACGAAGATGATGGAATGGGCGGAGGTGACGTGCTTCAGCGCCAGCGCGGTGAGCAAGGGAAAGCCGACAACCACGCCAAGGGCGACGATCACCAGCGACAGAAAATCGCCGCGCTCCGGGCGTTTCTGCCGAAACAGCATCAGCATGGCGAGACCGAGAAGTCCGGCAATCGCGGCGCGGGCCGAGGTCAGGAATATCGGATCGAAATCGGCCACGGCCACGCGCGTTGCCGGCAGCGAGCCTGAGAAGATCAGCACGCCGATGAATCCGTTCATCCAGCCGCTCGCGGTTTTGTCCATTCCAGGCTCCATTGCTTTCGCCCTCTATCGGGCAAGTGCCTATGGTGCAGCCAGAGACAATGCAGTACAATTCCGCAAAACTGTAATGGCTATCAGAGCAATACAGATGACCGAACTCATTTTGGAAACCGGCAATGCGCACCCTCCTGTCGCGACCACGCTTGTGGAAACTGTCATGGCGACCATCCGCCAGCGGATATCGGCGCGCAGCCTGACGCCAGGCGCGCGGCTACCTTCGATCCGCGCCTTTGCCAAGGCCATGCAGGTGTCCAAGTCGACCGTGGTCGAAGCCTATGAGCGGCTCGCTGCCGAAGGCGCGATACGCTCACGGCCGGGTTCGGGTTTTTATGCCGCCGGATCGCTGGCGCCACTGTCGCTGGCCGAGATAGGCCCGCGGCTCGACCGCGCTGTCGATCCGCTTTGGGTTTCGCGCCAGTCACTGGAAGCCGGCGACGAGATGCTGAAACCCGGCTGCGGCTGGATGCCGGCCTCATGGATGCCGCAGGGGGCCTTGCGCCGGGCGCTGCGCACCGTGGCGCGCGCCGACGATGTCGACCTAGCCGATTACGGCACGCCGCTCGGCCTGCCGCCGCTCAGGCAATTGCTCGCGCGGCGCATGGCTGGCCACGGCATCGAGGTCTCGCCCGAACAGATCATGCTGACCGAATCGGGCACGCAGGCCATCGATCTTCTGTGCCGCTTCCTGATCGAACCGGGCGATACCGTGCTGGTCGACGACCCCTGCTATTTCAATTTTCACGCGCTGCTGCGCGCCCACCGCGCCAAGGTCGTCAGCGTGCCCTACACGCCATCGGGGCCTGATATCGAGCTGTTCGCGCAGGCGCTCGCCGAGCACAGGCCGCGCCTCTACATCACCAATTCCGCCATCCACAACCCGACCGGCGCGATCCTGTCGCCGGTCACCGCGCACCGGCTGCTGAAGCTCGCCGACCAGTCGGACCTGACCATCGTCGAGGACGACATCTTCGCCGATTTCGAGCACAGTCCCGCGCCCCGGCTGGCGGCGTTCGACGGCCTCAACCGCGTCGTCCATATCGGTAGCTTCTCCAAGACGCTATCGGCATCGGTTCGCTGCGGCTTCATCGCGGCACCGCGCGACTGGATCGAGCAACTCACCGACCTCAAGATTGCCACCACCTTCGGCGGCGGCCGGCTGGCGGCCGAACTGGTGCTGACGCTGCTTAGGGACGGCAGCTACCGCAAGCACATGGAATTGCTGCGCGCGCGGCTTTCCCGCGCCATGGGTGAGACGGGCGCGCGCCTGAAGGCGATCGGCATCACGCCCTGGATCGACCAACCGGCCGGCTTGTTCCTGTGGTGCAGCCTGCCGGATGGCGTGGATGCGGCTGAAATTGCTCGCCGTGCATTGGCCGACAACATCGTGCTGGCGCCCGGCAATGCATTCAGCCTGTCGGGAACCGCCAGCCGGTTCCTGCGCTTCAACGTTGCCCAATGCCAAGACGAGCGGATTTTCAGGGTGCTCAAGGCGGCAATGGCGCGCTGAGCGCTCAGCGGGAGGCCGCGCAGACCTTCCGAACGCAATCTCGCAGCCAGCGTTGCGCCGGATCGGCATCGAGCCGTGGATGCCAGAGCATCGAGATGGTGACCTCCACCGTGGCGACCGGCAGCAGAAAGCTGACCATGCCGGCGCGTGCGCCTTGCGTGTGCCGTTCGGGCACGCTGGCAATAAGGTCCGAAGCGCGCGCCATGGCGAGTGCAGCCGAAAAGCCGGAGACCATGCACGCCACGGTTCGCTGCAGGCCGAGCAGCGCCAAAGTCTGATCGATCGGCCCTCTTTCCCGACCCCGCCGTGAAACGCTGATGTGGCGGCCGGCCGCGTAGCGTTCAGGCGTCACCGCGCCTTCGCTCAAGGGATGGCCGGCTCCTACGGCGCCGACGAACCGGTCACGGAACAGCGCCTGTATCAGCACTTCAGGTCCGGTCTCGCCGGCAACGCCGATTTCCAGATCGATCGCTGCGTCGCGCAACGAGGCGACATCCTTGTCGGCTTTCGGCGCAAATCGCAGCCGCACGCCCGGCGCCTCGGCCTGGATGCGAGCGACAAGACGCGGCCCGAACTCCTCGACGAACCCTTCATTGGTGCGCAGCGTGAAGATCTGGTTCAGCTTCGCGAGATCGAGAGGCCTGGCAGGGCGCAGCAACGTTTCTGCTTCCTGGACGACACGGCCGGTCTGCTGCCGCAATGCCTCCGCGCGCGGCGTCGGCACAAGGCCTCGACCGGCCCGAACCAGCAGCGGGTCGCCGGTCGCTTCGCGCAGTCGCGCCAGGGTGCGACTCATCGCCGAAGGGCTGAGCCGCAGCCGGGTTGCCGCGCGAGCCACGCTACCTTCGGTCAGCAGGACGTCGAGAGCGAACAGCAGATTGAGGTCGGGCGATGTCATTGGCGGATTGTAGCACATGCCATGGCGTTTGGTGCACGAATAAGATGCAAATGCTGCGCCTTCCGCCATTCCACCCTGACGACTAGATCTCCGACAGGTCCGGTTGCGGGACTGACAAGGAGGAAATCGCCATGGCAACTGCCGAGCAGAACGAGTGCGCATCGGCGCCGCAGAACACCCGGTCCGCAGGCCTGGCCCACTCTCCTGTCTTGGCATTGGCCAGCCTGTCGCTCGCCACGCTGCTGTCGTCGCTTGGAACCAGCATTGCCAGCGTCGGACTGCCTTCCCTCATGCAGGCGTTCGGTGCGCCGTTCCAGTCCGTGCAATGGGTGGTTCTCGCCTATCTGCTCGCCATCACGGCCCTGATCGTCAGCGCCGGCCGGCTGGCCGATATGGTCGGCCGCCGGCCGTTGCTGCTCGGCGGCATCGCGCTGTTCACACTGGCCTCGGTGCTCTGCGGCCTGGCGCCGACGCTCTGGCTGCTGATTGCGGCGCGCGCCGTGCAAGGGCTGGGTGCCGCGCTGATGATGGCGTTGACGCTGGCCTTTGTCGCGGAGACCGTGACCAAGGAGAGAACCGGCAGCGCCATGGGCCTGCTCGGCGCCATGTCGGCGATCGGCACGACGCTCGGACCCTCCCTCGGCGGCTTGCTGATCGCCGGCTTTGGCTGGCGGGCGCTCTTCCTCGTCAATGTGCCGCTCGGCCTCCTGACCTTTGCCCTCGCCTGGCTGGCCCTGCCTGCCCGCGGCAAGGCTGCGGGCGTTCAAGGCGGGTTCGACGCGATCGGGACGGTCTTGCTAGGCCTGACGCTCGCCGCCTATGCACTGGCCATGACGCTCGGCCACGGCCATTTCGGCGCCCTCAACACCGGCCTGCTGGTTGCCGCCGGCATCGGCGTCGTTCTGTTCGGCGTCGCGCAGAAGAGGGCGAAGAATCCCTTGATCCGGCTTGCCCGGTTGTACGACATCCGGCTCAGCGCCAGCCTCGCCACGAACCTCGTTGTCGCCACAGTGATGATGGCGACCCTGGTGGTCGCTCCGTTCTATTTGTCGCGAGGGCTGGGGCTCAATGCTGCGATGGTCGGCGTGGTCCTGTCGACAGGTCCGCTGGTCTCCGCGCTCTCGGCACTTATCGCCGGCCGCCTCACCGATCGCTTCGGTACCAACAGGATGATGATCGCCGGACTATTCGGCCTGGTCAACGGCACCTTGCTTTTGTCGCTCGCCGCAACAAAACTCGGCATTGCCAGCTATATCGTGCCGATCGCCGTCACCTGCTTCGGGTACGCCCTGTTCCAGACATCCAACAATGCCGCCGTCATGAGCGGTGTCGCTGCCGGCGAGCGCGGCGTGGTGTCCGGCCTGCTCAATCTGTCGCGCAATCTCGGCCTGATCACCGGCGCATCGCTTATGGGCGCCATTTTTGCGGCTGCCTCGACGGGAGAACGGCAAAGCCAGGACATGCTGACCTCAGCGGCAGCCGCGCACGGCATGCAGGTTACCTTTCAGACGGCAACGGTCCTGGCGGTGGCTGCGCTGTTGCTGGCACTGCTCTCGACCCGCGCCGGCGGCAGGCTGTCGGTGCGGCAACAGCCATCATGACCGAAGATAGGGAGCTTACGCTCCCGCCCGCTTGCGCCGCTCATAAAGCATGACCAGCGTTTCGGCGGTCAGCGCCGGCCTCTGTTCGCCCTCGATCTCGACCGTATTGGCGGCCTTCATCAGATACTGGCCCGGCCCCTTGTCCTCCACCGACAACAGCGTCGTGCGCAGCCGGATGCGTGCGCCGACCCTGACGGGCGCCAGGAACCGCACCTTGTCGAAGCCGTAATTGAAGGCGGCTTGCGTGTTTTCGGGGACGATGCCCATGCCCAGCGCCAGCGCGCCGATGATCGACAGCGTCAGATAGCCATGCGCGATCGTGGTGCGAAATGGGCTCTGCCGCTTCGCCCGCTCCGGATCGACGTGGATCCACTGATGGTCGCCTGTGCATTCGGCAAACTGGTTGATGCGGTTCTGGTCGACGGTCGTCCATTCCGACACGCCGAGCTCCTGCCCGGCCATCGCCCTTAACTGCTCGAAGGTCGGCGGCGTTTTCGGCCGTAGTTCCGTCATTCCTGCTTTCCCGGTGGCTCCCAGTGCCTCGGACCACGAACGGACGGCTCCTGTCAATTCGCCCGTTGCGATTCCGTTCCGCCATTTTCCGCCAAACAGCGTCCCTCGTCCATGCTCATGCGCCGCAACTGGCCCACTCCTCTCATGGTTGCGTTGAGAGTCACTTCTTGTCATAGCCCGAGCGGATTTCCTCCATCGCTTCCTTGATGCGGCTGCGCAGGATTTCGATCGATTCGGTGCCGGATTTCTTGACCAGCTCGGCCACTTCGCCGGCATTTTTCAGGGCGGCTTCGAAGGATTTCCTGGCGAACTCCGCCTGCTTTGTCATCAGTTCCTGGGGATTGCCCGGCGCCTTGTAGCTCTGCGCCATGTCGCTGACTTCACGCAGCGTGTCCTGCAGCATCTCGCGCTGTCTGGACAACAATGAGGTCGCGCCGGCAGCTCCCGCCCGCGCCGATCTTTCCAGGGCCTCGAGGTTCTTGCGATGATGCGCGAGGATCGCCTCGACATTCGGCACCTTCAGGTCACGGCCGAACCGGCTGAACATGTCAAGGAACGAATCGGAGTCGGGTTGTTTGGCCATTGCTCGTGCTCCCCAGTGTCGCAAATGCTGAACCCTGTTCTGGACAATAGCACTCGCGCGCCGTGTGTCCATTCGGACGCCCAAGCAATTCAGCGGCAAATGCAGCATCAGCCAGCGAGAAACAGCCTCTCCGCCGTGTAGAGCACGAGACCGGCCAGGCCGCCAATAATCATGCCATTGAAGCGGATATATTGCAGGTCCCTGCCGATGTTCATCTCGATCAGCCTCGTCAGCTGGGCAAGGTCCCAGCGCTTGACCTGGTCGGCGATGAACGTCGACACACCGCTCTTCTGGCTCTCGACGAATGACGACAGCGCCACGACAAAGCCCTGGTTCATGTCGGCCCTGATCTGCGGATCGCCTGAGAGATGGCGGCCGACCTCGACGAACATGTTGGCGAGATGCGCGCGAACAATCGAATTCTCCGCCTTGGCGTCCTGTTCGATGAACAGGCTGAGGCTCTGCCACATGTCGCCGGCGAGCGACTTCACTTCCGGCCGCGCCAGGAAATCGCGTTTCAGCTTCTCGGCCCGTTTGGCGTATTGCTTCGAGGTTCTGAGCCGCTCGATGAAGCTGTGCGCGAAACGGTCGAATTCGGCGCGCATCGGATGGTCGGGGTCGGCGCGCACCTCGCCAAGCAGCGAACCGGCGGAAGCGACTATCTTCTTCAGCAGATAGGCGTCGGCTCTGAACAGGTTGAACAGCGACGGCAATTCCTCGCGGATTTTCTCGCGCATGGTCGCCAGCGCCTCTTCATCGTTCAGGAACCGGCCGATCACCCTGGTGAATTCGTCGAAGAGTTTCTGGTGGCGGCGGTCGTCGGTCAGTGCCGACAGCAATTCGGCCGCGAGCGGCGCCAGCGGCACCTTGTCGATCTGCTCCAGCATGCGGCTGGTGACGAAGCCGCGCAGGCCGGATTGCTCGATCGCCGCAAGCGTCTGCGGGACCAGCCGTACGACGAAGCGCGACAGGCCGGCAGAGCGTTCGGCGTCAGTCAGCCAGTCGGCGACCAGTGCTGCAAAATCGACCTCGGCCAGCTTTTCCCGCACCGGCTCCGGCGCCAGAAAATTGACCTCGATGAAGCGGCCCAGATTATCGGCGATGCGGTTCTGGTTCGCTGGGATGATGGCGGTGTGCGGGATCGGCAGGCCCAGCGGCCGCTTGAACAGCGCCACCACCGCGTACCAGTCGGCCAGGCCGCCAATGGTCGCCGCCTCGGCGAAGGCCGCCACGAAGCCCAGCCACGGATACTTAGCCTCGAACGATTTGGCCACGGCAAAAACCACGACGCAAAGCACCAGCGCAGCCGTGGCGAGGAACTTTGTCCGCCGCAACGCGAAAAGCTTGGCGCCCGTCTCGGCATCAAAACCGCCAGGCGCCAGGGACGAAGCCGATTGGGACATGATACGCCGCTCCTCATCGATCTCTTGGCTATCTGGCATGGGCTATTTAGGGGGTGTTTGGGCCCGTAGCATGATCGGATGGGCCGATTTCGTCCGGGAATTGCCGGTTTCGCACGCAAAGTTGACAAGAATGTTCATCTATCATGCAATCCCAGTCTGGAATTGTTCCAAGGTATAGGCCATATTCCGATCAGGCCAGTGTGGGCGAATCCGAAACTCCGGGTGAGAAAGCCGCACCAGCACAATCTAAAATCTGGTGCAGTTCCAGCGCGCCAGCACTCGGGTGAGGAATGAAATGCGGCTGACGCGCCAGACCAACTACGCCATGCGCATCCTGATGTATTGCGCCGCCAACAACGATCGCCTGAGCCGCATCCCCGAGATTGCGGCCGCCTATTCGGTGTCGGAGCTTTTCCTGTTCAAGATCCTGCAGCCGCTGGTCGAGCATGGCCTGGTCGAGACAGTGCGCGGCAGGAATGGCGGCGTGAGGATCGGCCGCCCCGCCGAGCAGATCAGCCTGTTCGACGTCGTACGGGTGACCGAAGAGAGCTTTGCCATGGCCGAATGCTTCGAGAACGATGCCGCCGAATGCCCGCTGGTCGACAGCTGCCAGCTGAATTCGGCGCTGCGCGAGGCGCTCAACGCCTTCTTTGCCGTACTCTCCCGCTACACCATCGCCGATATGGTGGCGGCGCGCCCGAATGTGCGTCATTTGCTCGGCATCGACATGCTGGTGCAGCGAGCTCCGGCCGCCTGAGTTTTCTAGTGCATGTCGCTCAAAAGTGGCCCCGGTTTTGAGACAACGACATGCATAAAGACAAAGACCTAAAGCGCGTCGCCTGAGTCCGTTCAAACGCGACGCGCTTTAGGCGGCTGACTGCGGCAAGACAAACGGCATGTTCGCCGCCGGCAACACACCGACCCTTAGCCGACAATCGAACACCTTTTCGATCAGATCGTCGCTCAGCACCTCCTGCGGTGAACCGTCGGCGGCGAGCCGGCCGCGATGCATCACGAAAATCCGGTCGGCATACATGGCCGTCAGATTGAGGTCGTGCAGGATGGCGATCACACCGCCGCCGCGCCGGGCGAAATCGCGGGCGATGTTCATGATGATCAGCTGGTGCTTGATATCGAGGCTGGAGACCGGCTCGTCGAGATAGAGATAGCGCGGCTTGCCGTCCAGCACCGGCGCCCAGACCTGGCACAGCACGCGCGCCAGTTGCACGCGCTGTTGCTCGCCGCCCGAGAGCTCCTGATAGAAACGGCCGGCAAAGCCGTCGAGGTCGACCCGCACCAGCGCCCGCTCGGGCAGACGATCATCTTCGCCCGGCAGAACGCCGGAACGGCCGCCGATAAGGCCGAGCCTGACCACTTCGTGCACGGTGAAGGGAAAGGACAGGGTCGTCGCCTGCGGCAGCACGGCACGCACGGTCGCGGCCTCCACCGGCCTCATCGCGGAGAGGTCGCGCCCGTTGACGGCCACTGTCCCCGTAAACGCCAGATCGCCCGACAACGCCTTCAAAAACGTCGTCTTGCCCGAGCCGTTCGGTCCGACGATTGCCGCAATTTCGCCCGGCCGCGCGACGAAATCGACATTGGCAACAATGCGCTTGCCGCCGATCGCCACCGAGACATCGCGTGCTTCGATCATGCCGGCCTCATAGGTTTCAAATCTCACAAGTCGATTACCCCGCGCTTGCGCAGCAGGATCCAGAGGAAGAACGGCGCGCCGGCGATCGCCGTGACGATGCCGATTGGCAATTCGGCCGGCGCCACGATGACGCGGGCAACTGCGTCGGCAAGAAGCAGCATCGAGGCGCCGAGCAGCGCCGATGCCGGCAAGAGATAGCGATTGTCCGGACCGATCAGCAGCCGCAAGAGATGCGGCACGACGATGCCGACAAAACCGATGCCTCCGCTGACTGCGACAGAGGCGCCGACCGCTGCCGAGACGCCGACGATCGCGGTGTATTTCAGCCGCTGTACCGGGATGCCGAGATGTCCGGCCGTCGCCTCGCCGAGCGCCAGGGCGTTGAGGCCTTTGGCCAGGAACGGCATTGCCGCAAGCGCCAGGATGATGATCGGACCGACGGAAGCGATCTTCGGCCAGGTCGCGCCGCCCAGCGAGCCCAGTTGCCAGAAGGTCAGATCGCGCAACTGCCGGTCGTCGGCCATGAAAATCAGGATACCGGTCAGCGCCATGGCAAGGGCTGCGAGCGCAATGCCGGCAAGCAGCATGGTGGCGACCGATGTGCGCCCCTGCCGCGTGGCGACGCGGTAGAGCACCAGCGTGACCGCAAGGCCGCCGCAGAAAGCGGCGAGCGGCAAGGCCAGCCCGCCGAGCGCCAGAGTGAGCGGCGCCAGCCACGTCGTGCCGAGCACGATGACGGCGACCGCGCCGAGGCTCGACCCGGCGGAAACGCCGATCAGGCCGGGATCGGCGAGCGGGTTGCGAAACAGGCCTTGCATGACCGCACCCGATACGGCCAGTGCCGCCCCGATGAGCACACCGAGCAGTACGCGCGGCATGCGGATATCGTAGACGATCAACCGGTCGCGGGCACCAAGCGCGGCGTCGTCCGGCATGGCGCCGGTCAGCCAGTCACGAATGACACCAACGGCCGATGCATCGGAAGCGCCCGACCTCAGCGACAGGAACATCGAAAGGGCAAGCGCCACACACAGGAGCACAATAACCATGCGAGCGCGCCCGGAACGATCGCCCTCGGCCACCTTGCCCGCCGCGCCGGCGATCGACTGATCCACCATCGGCTCAGTCCGTGACCTGGCTGCCATAGAGCGAGGCGGCCAGATCGTGGATGGCATCGGCCGTGCGCGGCCCGAAGCCGAGGAGATAGCTGCCATCCATCAGGGTCAGTTTGCGGCCTTCACCGGCCGGCGTCGAGGTGATCGACGGGATGGCAAACAGCTCGGCCTCCGCAATCGGCGGTCCGGCATTTTTCATCGCCAGGATCACGTCCGGCCTGGCGGTTACGATGGCCTCGTCGGACATCTGCTTGTAGCCGGAAAAACCTTCGACGGCGTTGACCGCACCGGCGAGCTTGATGATGCCGTCGCCGGCGGTGTCGGTGCCGGCGGCCAGGATCTTGCCGCCCTGGATCGACAGCACGAACAGGATGCGCTTGCGCTGCTTGATCGACGCCGTCTGCTTCTCGGCCGCCTTCAGCTTGGCATCGGTCTCAGCCACCAGCGTCTCGGCCTTGGCGTCGACGCCGAGCGCCTTGCCGACGATGCGGATCTTTTCCAGGATGCCGTCATGGCTGTAATGCTCGGGCACGTCGATGAACGGAACGCTCGACTTTTTCAGCACATCGACCGCTTCCTTCGGCCCACTGCCATGCAGCGCCAGAATGCCCGAAGGATTGACCGACAACACGCCTTCCGGCGACAGCTGGCGCATATAGCCGACGTCGGGCAGCGCGACCGCGGCGGCGGGGTAGCGGCTGGTCGAATCGCGGGCGACGAGATGACCTTCCTCGCCAAGCGCGTAGACGATCTCGGTGATCGAACCGCCGATCGCCACGATCCGCGACGTGTCGGCAAACACGGCCACGTTCTCGCTGGCCGGCACTGGGGCGGCAATAAACAGCGACAGGCCCATGGCCGCGGCAAGCATCCTGAACAGTGAAATCATCGTCGTTTCCTCAGGCTGCGGTCGGGCTTGGAATGCGCGGCAGGTTCTCGGCAAGGAACCGCCAGTCGTCGCGCTCGCCCTCGCCTTCATGGCGCTTGCCGAAGAACTGGATGATCATCTTGCCGTCGGCGCCATAGGCTTCGAGCGAGGAAACATGACCGTCCTTGGTCGGTTTGCGCACCGCCCACACCTCCTGGATGTGGTCGGTGCGCAGATGCAGGTGGAACGTCTCGTCCATGACGTTGATCCACGGCCCCATCGGCCTGATCGACTTGACGGGACCGGAATGGATCTGGATGCAGCCTCGGTTTCCGACAAAACACATGATCGGCATGTCGTCGGCGGCGGCATGGTGGAACATGGCGCCGATGGCGTTATTGTCGAGCAGCCAGGCATAGTCCTGGCCGACCATGCGCACGGCCTGGTGGCGGGTGAGCTTCAGCGTT
Organism: Mesorhizobium sp. M0659; assembly: GCF_040320605.1. Taxonomy (NCBI): domain Bacteria; kingdom Pseudomonadati; phylum Pseudomonadota; class Alphaproteobacteria; order Hyphomicrobiales; family Phyllobacteriaceae; genus Mesorhizobium; species Mesorhizobium sp. M0659. Next base: position 205,060 of record NZ_JAMYPY010000008.1, on the reverse strand, counting down.
TTCAACATGCCAAAGAACTGGTGGACGTCGGTCAGCCGGCTCCAGCGGTCGCGCAGATCATCGATGTCTGCGGCAACGCCCGACGTCTCCGCGTCGTCGTCGGCCAGGCCTGCGATAGACACGGTCGCCTCCTGGTTCGGCGATTCGAGTGCGGCCACGAGCTTCTGGTAGGCATAGAGATTAGACGCCGGCCGCAGATGCACCTTGTGCACCGCATCGCCGGCCACGTCGAAGAATTGCAGGCTGCGGCGGATGTCGCCACCGTCGCGCTTCTCGACGGCAAAGCCATGCGCCCAGACCTTTGGAAAGATACGCAGGTCGATGTTTTCGCCCAGCACCATGGCGTTGTGCGTGCCTGTGACAACCTTGTCGTAGACGCCGATCTTCTCGTGCACCGCGCTTTCGTTGCGGGTCAGCGCCATCACTTCGCCGACGGCGTCGAGGCCGGTCAGAAGATCGTTGACCCTGGGCTCGACGCGCACGACGCCGTCGCCGCAATGCGCGGCCACCAGCTCGGCCTCGGAAATACCGAGCTCGGCGGCAAGATCGCGCTCGCGCGCTTTCGGATTGTCTGCCCGCGCCCGCCGGATTTCATGCGGGGCGGGTTTTGCGCGCTGGTCCATGTCCTGCTTACCTGTCTGCCATGTTTGGTCGTTTCGTCACTTGTTGAGGATGAGCTTGCCCTGGCGGGTGATCTTCAGCCGATAGAGCGCGCCATGGTGCTCGATGCCGATCTCGTGCTCGCCCTGGAACAGCGTGTTGGAGGACAGCGTCCGCACCGCCAGCGGCACCCGGTCGAAGCGGGTCGGCGTCTCCTCGGAACGGCGGACGCGGTAACGGAAGTCGTTGGGATTGTGGGTGTTCATCTCTTTCGATCCCTTTCCTGTGCCGGGCAACTGGCTAGGCGTTGCAAAAATGCCGATCATTTCTTGACTCGCATAATCATGTTTATTAGTCAGTGCAATACCGGACCAAATGAGTCAACATTTAAGACGCCGGACAGAATGAAAAATGCCAGCGAGCACCAAGCCAGCCAGCATCGAACCTGGAATTTTGGAGTTAGGGCATGGGCTTGGGAAATTGTGGACGACTGGGTCTGGCGAACGCCGATCCGGTGCATCGGTCTATGGCAATGGCAGCCTTGCTTGCGGGGGCAGCGACGATCGCGCTGCTGACATCGCCGGCCAGCGCTCGGCTGGCCGCTGACCAGGCCGACCAGACCAGGAAAACCGAGGACACCAAGCCGGCGCCCGCCGGCGCGACCCTGCTGGACAAGATCCTCGTCATCAGCCGCACCGGCGAGACGGCAATCGAATCGCTGGCCTCGGCCAGCCATGTTGACCAGGAACAGCTCGACCGCCGCATGGCGACGACGCCGAACGAAATGCTGCTCGGTGTGCCTGGTGTCGCGGTGCAGGCCGATGCGCGACGCGTCAGCTCCAGCATCAACATCCGCGGCCTGCAGGATTTCGGTCGCGTCGCGGTCATCGTCGACGGTGCCAGGCAGAATTTCCAGCGCTCAGACCACGGCACGCAGTCGACCTTCTATGTCGATCCCGAGCTCATCAAATCCGTTGACGTCATTCGCGGACCGACCGCCAACACCTACGGCTCCGGCGCCATTGGCGGCGTCGTCTTCTTCGACACCAAGGATGCGGTGGATTTCCTCAGACCGGGCGAAACCTGGGCCGGCTCCGTCACCGGGCGCTATGAAAGCAACGGCAAGGGCTGGACCGCCAGCGCCAGCGGCGCCTACAAATTCAACGACGATTTGGATGTGCTGGGCAACATCGTCTACCGCGACTACGGCGACTACAAGAATGGCAGCGGCGACACCGTCGCCGGTACCGGTTTCGACGTGCTGAGCGGCCTGCTCAAGACCACAATCCGCCCGAGCGAGAACAGCGAATTGAAGCTCGGCTGGGTCGGCTCGAGCGACGGCTGGACGGAAACCAGCGGCGGCGTGCCGGCCAACGACGTCGACCTGAAGTCGAACACCTTCACCGCCCGCTACAACATCACTGACGACGCCAGGAGCTGGCTCGATCTCCACATCAACGCCTCCTACAACAAGACCAATCTCGACCTCGCCACGCTGGTCCCGCAGAACCGCTTCGATCCGTCGACCGGCCTTCCCGTGCTGCTGCCCGTCGGTTCGACCTCGACCTTCGACGTTGGCACGGCCGGCGTCGACATCTGGAACACGTCGCGCTTCGAAACAGCCGGTGTTGCGCACGAATTGACCTATGGCGGCGACTGGGTGGGTGACGATGTCGAGACCGGCGGCACCGCCGGCGGCGACAGCTTCTACACCCCATCGGGCAAGCGTAGTGTTTCGGGCGCCTACATCCAGGACAAGCTCACTTGGGACTGGCTCGAGGTCATTGCCGGGCTGCGTTACGACAGTTACAGCCTGGAAGACAGCACCCACGAAACGTCAGGTGATCGTCTGTCGCCGCGCATCACCGTTGGCGTCTCGCCATTCGAAAGCGCCAGCCTTGCGGGCCTGCAGTTCTACGGCACCTACGCGGAAGGCTACCGCTCGCCCTCGTTGACCGAGACGCTGATCAGCGGCAACCATCCGGCAGGCGTCACCTTCCCGTTCCTGCCCAACCCAAACCTGCGGCCTGAAACCGGCAAGACCACCGAGTTCGGCGTCAACTACAAGCTGGACGACCTTATCGAGGCCGGCGACGCGTTCCGGCTCAAGGCCGCCTACTTCCACAACGATGTCGACGACTACATCGAAGGCGTCACGCTGTCGGCATTCGACCCGACCAGCGGCTGCCCGTTCGGCCCCGGCATTCCGATCTGCTTCCAGTACCAGAACGTCGCCCAGGCCAAGATAAACGGCTTCGAACTGGAAAGCGTCTACGATGCCGCCTGGGGTTATGCCGGGCTCTCCGCCTCGATCACCAACGGCCACACCATCTCCGATGAAGGTGAGCGCGCCGACCTTGCCACCATCCCGTCCTCGCAGGTCACCGGGCAGCTCGGCTTCCGCTTCCTTCAGGACAAGCTGACCGTCGGCGGCGAGGTGCAGTACAACGGCAAGCCGAAGGGCAACCCCGTGGCCAAGGATTATACTCTGGTCAACGCCTTCGCCAGTTACCAGGCCACCGACAATCTGAAGGTGGACTTCCGCGCCGACAATTTGTTCGACGTCAAATACACCAACCCGCTGAACGGCGGCACCACCGCCGTCATCTATGAACCCGGCATCACGCTGAAGCTGGCCGCAACCATGCGCTTTGGAGGCTGACACCCATGACAAGTTTGACGGCATCGCTTCGGCTCCTGACCTCGACGCTGGCGATGTCGCTTGGCTTGATGCCGGCGTGGGCTCAGTCCGCGCCGGCTCCGCAACTCAGCCTCGAGCTCAATGCCGCGCAGCCCTCCGAAAAGGGTTGCCGCCTGACCTTCGTCGTCAACAATGCGCTCGGCGCCGATCTTTCCAAGGCGGCATTCGAGATCGCGCTGTTCAACGAGGCCGGCATTGTCGACCGCCTGAGCGTGCTCGACTTCAAGGACCTGCCGGCCGGCAAGACCAAGGTGATCCGCTTCGACCTCGCCGGCACCGACTGCACCAAACTCAGCCGCGTGCTGATCAACAGCGCCACCGAATGCGCCGGCGTCGAACCGGGCGCCTGCATGCGCGGCCTGAAGACGCAGACCAAGACCGGTATCGCATTCGGCGTTTGAGGTGGGTCTGCATCCCGCCTTCCTGCACGACAATGCGACACGACCCGTCGCAGCTCCGCCGTTATGGCCGGCAACCGATCTTGATTTGACAATCCCGCCGCGCTCGCGGCAGGTCTCGCCGCGAACCATGCAGGACATCACCCCCCTCCCCGACGCCGGCAACGAACCGGCGATAACAATGGACGAGCTCGTACAGCCGGCGGCCGCGGACCGCAAATGGACTGTGGCGATCGTCGCGTCCTGCCTGCTCCATGCCGCTGCCGCAGCGGCGTTCATGGTCGCACCCGCCGGGACATTTGATACCGGGAAGGCAATACAGGCCGAAGGCGCCGATCGATCAGGCGCAGACGTCCTCGGCACCGCTTTGCAAAACCCGGTACCCGACGCGGTGGATGTTACCCTGGTAACCGATCCGCAGCCGGCCAAGCCCGTCCAACCCACGCCGCAAACCGAGGCGCCTCAAGCCGTAGAGGAGCCGGCGGCGCCCAAATCTGCGCCGGAATCTGCCAACCAGGCAACCGTCGCTCCCGATGCACCAACGGCCGCCATCCCGGATGATCAAAGTGTCGCCCCAGAGGCTGAGACGCCTGCACCGTCACCGGTTCAAACGCAGAGTTCGGAGGCATCTCCCGCCAATCAGCCTGCCGTTGAATTGCCTGCCGCGAGGCCACCAGTCCCAAGCCCGAGGCCAAGTACATCAATATCGGGCGCACCAATATCGGGAGAGACTGGCGGCACGGCAGATGGCGAGGAGCGCGAGGCAACGGCGGTTGCCAGCAAAGGCGGAAAACAGAGCGCGGCGGGCAATTCGATGGAATCCGGCTACAGCGTTGAAGTTCAGAACAAGCTTGTCCGCGCCAACCGCCACGTTTCGAAGGCGGTTCAAGCCAAGGCTCGCAACAATGCCAGGGTCTATTTCGTCGTCATGGCCGACGGCAGCGTCAGCGACTTGCAGCTTGTCGAAAGTTCAGGGTCTGCCGAGCTAGACCAATTCGCTTTGAAACTGGTGCGCCAGCAAGCCCCGTTCCCGCCCATTCCACCCGAGACCGGATTATCAAGTTGGGTGTTCAGGGCGCGGATCGGTCCGTTTTAAACAGCTTGTAGACCTTCGCCAAATGGCATCGTCCACCAATTCGAGAGGAAGCCAATGTACATCGCCATGAACCGCTTCAAGGTCCAGAATGGCTCGGAGACCGCCTTCGAGGATGTCTGGAAGAACCGCGATTCGAGCCTCTCGGAGATGAAAGGCTTCAGGGAATTCCACTTGCTGCGCGGCCCGGTCAACGAGGCCGAGGGTTACACGCTGTTTGCCTCGCACACGGTGTGGGCAAGCCATGAGGATTTCGTCGCCTGGACCAAATCCGAGAATTTTCGCGCCGCCCATCGCAACACCGGCACCTCGAAGGTGCATTATCTCGGCCATCCGCAGTTCGAAGGCTTTTCGGTCGTCGAAGGGGCCTGATTGAGATTTCACCCGTCGACGAGATCTGACGACGGGCAGATGCCGTCAGGTTCCGGTTGAATTCCGGCCGCCCAGTCGCCGAAGCCACTGGGCAATGTGCAGGCGCAGCCGCCGCCAGGGCTGTCCGCGTGTCAGGTAGCGCGCCAACCGCGGATCACCGGCCAACTCCGGGAACTGGCTCACATGCTGCGTCAGGAATGCAGGTATGAAATTGCGCCCGTTGAGATCGCTGAGCCAGGCAGAATTCGCCAGCAAATAGTCTGCGGCATCCGCCGCCAACACGCTCCTGTAGCTCCTGTATGCAGGCGTTTGCCGCACATTGCCGCCGGCAAAGGCAGTTCCGGTGGACAGGTTGGAGCCATGCAGGCGATAGAGGCCGAGACCTTCTGACAGGATGAGGCTGCCGCCGGCCTGGTGCGCGAGTGTCGCCGTCAGATAATCCGTCCCGACCTTGGCCTTGAACGGGAAGGACAATACCGGTTCCAGCGCGCCACGCCGGTACATGATCGCCGAGCATTGCGACCACAGCCAGCCCGTCACCGCAGGTGCGAAATAGGTTACCGGATGCTCCGATGCGTAGGCGATCCCGGGCGCCATGCCGGCAAGCCGGCCACCGGGCGCGATGGCGACGCCACTGCGATCCGCTCCGGACCGCGGTTTGCGCAAGGCAAGGAAGGTGCCGCCCAGCAAGGTGCCGTCGCCATCGACAAGGAACACATCGGAACTCGACAGTGCGGCCGAATGCGTCGTGTTGAGGTGGGCGGACAGATGCGCGAGGAGAAAATCCGGCAGCCACACGTCATCGGCGTCGAGAAACGCGACGAAGGGCGCGTCGGTTGCGGCAAAGCCGTCGCGGAATCCCGCGGTCTGGCCGCCATTCTCCTTGCGCGCCAACAGGCGCAGGCGCGGGTCTTCTATATCCCTTAGAAGCTGTCGGACATGGTCGGCCGAGCCGTCCGTCGAGGCATCGTCGACGATGACGCATTCCCAATTCCGGTAGGTCTGCGCAAGCACCGAGCGGATCGCCTGTTCGACGTACGGCCGATAGTTGAAGCAAGTGATGACCACCGCCACGCGCGGCAGCTCAAACGGTCGGGACGTGTCTTCCATCTGTTCGGCTGCCCCGCTCGAGTTGCTCTCTATCCCTTGCGCATACCCTTGCAACCCGACGCAGGCAAGCGAGCCGCGAAAAGCCCCCTAGGCCGCCGCGAGCAGGCTGGCATTGCCGCCGGCAGCCGTGGTGTCGACGCAGACAGCGCGTTCATGCGCATAGGCCGCCGGGTTGAGCACCTCGCTGACCAGTGGCACGATCGGCCCGCTGCGGTCGGCAATGACCTTGCGCACGATCCGCGCCGCCTCGGGCCTGCCCGAGAAGGCGACGACATGGACGCGCAGCGAACGCGCTTCGACTGGGTCTGGCCGACCGTCTATGGCCGCCAGCGGCAACCCCTTGCCGGTCAGCGCCGACAGTGCCGCCGGCGCGCCCGGCGCCACGGCCAGCACCGCATTGCCGGCGGCCAGCGCCTGGATCGTCTGGGCAAGCAGCGTGTCGGCGTCCGGACCGAGGCACAGCACCCGGCCGCGCGGCGACAGCGACAGCGTGTTGGCCTCGCCGGTCGGTCCGGGCAGGTCGACCTGGCCGAAATCGATGGCGGCTGCAGCGCCGATGGCTGCAGCGCCCTTGCCGCGCAGATGTTTTCTCAAAATGGCGATGCGGTCCGGCCGCGTCGACCAGCCGCCAAGCGTCGGATCGGGCAGATTGTCGGCCAGTTCGGTCGCCGTCACCTTGTGGCCCTCGGCAATCTCCGTGCCCGCCTCCGGCCCTTTGCGGAACCGCCGGAGATAATGCGGCCCGCCGGCCTTCGGCCCGGTGCCCGAAAGCCCCTCGCCGCCAAAGGGCTGCGAGCCGACGACGGCGCCGATCTGGTTGCGGTTGACATAGATGTTGCCGGCATGGATGCCGTCGACGAAATGCTGGACGCGGCCTTCGATGCGGGTGTGCAGGCCGAAGGTCAGGCCATAGCCCTTGCGGTTGATGGCGGCGATGACGGCGTCGATCCCGTCGGCGTCGAAGCTGGCGACATGCAGCACCGGACCGAACACTTCGCGCTCCATCTCCTCGATGCCCTTGACCCGGAACACATGCGGCGCAACGAAGCGGCCGTCCTTCGGTGCTTCGAGCTTGGCAATCAACCGGCCCTGCAGCCCCATCTTGGTGCAATACTCGCGGATCGATTCCTGCGCCTCGTCATCGATGACCGGCCCGACATCGGTCGAAATCTGCCAGGGATCGCCGATGGTGAGCGCTTCCATGGCGCCCTTCAGCATCTCCAGCATCTTCTTCTCGACATCCTTTTGCACGTAGAGCACGCGAAGCGCCGAACAGCGCTGGCCTGCACTCTGGAAAGCCGATGCCAGTATGTCGCGCACCGCCTGTTCGGGCAGTGCTGTGGAATCGACGATCATGGCATTGAGACCGCCGGTCTCGGCGATCAGCATGGCGTCCGGCGCGGCCGTCTCGGCCAGTTGCTTCTCGATCAGCTTTGCAACCTCGGTCGAGCCGGTGAAGCAGACGCCGGCAATGCGCGGATCCGCAGTTAGCGGTCCGCCGACCGCCGGACCGTCGCCCGGCAGAAGCTGGATGACATCTTCCGGAACGCCGGCCTCGCGCAGCAGCTCGACGGCGCGGAAGGCGATCAGCGGCGTCTGTTCGGCTGGCTTGGCGATGACCGAATTGCCGGTGACGAGCGCTGCCGCGATCTGGCCGGTGAAGATGGCGAGCGGGAAATTCCACGGCGAAATGCACACGATCGCGCCGCGCGCCTCGCTGCCCGCTTCGTTGTTGGCCGCTTCGGCAGCGTAGTAGCGCAGGAAGTCGACGGCTTCGCGCAGTTCAGCCACGCCGTCGGCCAGCGACTTGCCGGCTTCCCTTGTAGCCAGCGCGAAAAACTCGACCGCATTGGCCTCATAGAGGTCGGCGGCGCGGTTGAGGATGGCGGCGCGCTCGGCAACGGGACGCTTTGCCCAGGCCGGCTGCGCTTCCACAGCAAAGCGCACCGCGGTCGCGACCTGCTTGGCAGCGGCTTCGGCGACCGTGCCGACGATCTCGGCAGGCTTTGCCGGATTGACCACCGGGCGCTGCTTGCCGTAGCCGGCGGCGCGCGTGATCGGCTTGGCATGCCAGCGCTCGGGCCCGGCAAAGGCCGCCTTGGCCTTGTCGATCGCCGCCAGCGTCACCGGATCGGTGATGTCGAACCCCTTCGAGTTGCGCCGACCAGCGCCGAAGATCGTCGCAGGACGAGCGATTGCCGGATTGGCGTCGGGGCCCTGGCTCTCGACCGTCTCGAGCGGATCGCGCGCAATATCCTCCGGCTCGACGTCCTCGTCGGTGAGCTGATGGACGAAGGAGGAGTTGGCGCCATTCTCCAGCAGGCGGCGAACCAGATAGGCCAAGAGGTCGGAGTGCGCGCCGACCGGCGCATAGATGCGGCAGCGCGTGCCTTCGGCCCGGCGCACCGTCTCATGCAGCGCTTCGCCCATGCCGTGCAGGCGCTGGAATTCGAAAGCGTCACGGTTGTCAGCCATCGACAGGATGGCGGCGACGGTATGGGCATTGTGCGTGGCGAATTGCGGATAGATACGGTCGGTCATGCCAAGCAGCTTCCTAGCGCAGGCCATATAGGAAACATCGGTGTTGGCCTTGCGGGTGAAGACGGGGTAGCCGGAAAGCCCCAGCGTCTGCGCCCGCTTGATCTCGGTGTCCCAATAGGCGCCCTTGACCAGCCGCACCATGATGTTGCGGTCGTACTTTTTCGCCAGCGCATAGAGCCAGTCGATTGTGAAGGCCGCGCGCGGGCCGTAGGCCTGGACGACGACGCCAAAGCCATTCCAGCCGGCAAGCTCCGGCTCGGACAACACACGCTCGATGACGTCGAGCGACAGGTCGAGCCGGTCGGCCTCCTCGGCGTCGATATTGAGGCCCATGCGCGAATGGCGTGCGGCCAGCGCCAGCGACAGCAGCCGCTCGGCCATCACCGGCAGCATCTTTTCCTTCTGTGCCTCTTCATAGCGCGGATGCAGCGCCGACAGTTTGACCGAGATGCCGTGGTTCTGGCGGATATCGGGACCGTTGGAGCCCGAATCCAGCGAGGAGATCGCGGCGGCATAGGCCTTGAGGTAGCGCAGCGCATCGGCCTCGGTGCGGGCGGCCTCGCCCAGCATGTCGAAGGAATAGAGATAACCTTTCTGGATCATCGACTTGCCGCGCTTGACGGCTTCCGCAATGGTGCGGCCGAGCACGAACTGCTCGCCCATTTCGCGCATGGCGGCGGCGACCGCCTTGCGGATCACCGGCTCGCCCAGCCGGCGAACCATCGAGCGCAGCGTGCCTTCAATGCCGCCCTCGCCCTCGTCGAGCACGCGCCCGGTCAGCATCAGCGCCCAGGTCGAGGCGTTGACGAAGATCGAGCTCGAACCGCCCGAATGCGCCGACCAGTCATGCGGTGCGATCTTGTCGGCGATCAGGTCGTCCATGGTCTCGGTGTCGGGCACGCGCAGCAGTGCCTCGGCCAGGCACATCAGCGCCACGCCTTCCTTGGTGGAGAGGCCGTAGGCCGAGAGAAAAACCTCCATCAGCCGCGGGTCGGACGAGCCGCGCACCGCGCGCACCAGATCCGCGGCACGGGCCGAGACGGCTTTGCGGTCATCGGCCGAAAGTTCTGTCGCCGCAGCCAGCCGCTTCACAGCCGCGTCTTCGTCGGGCAGGTAGTTGGCGCGGATCTGCTGGCGGATGGTGTCGAGCGGCATGGCGGTCCCTGCGGAGCAAACGTATGGGAGCGGGCCGGCGGTCGCCGGACCGAATGGCGCAAGCTAGCACAAAGCCGTATTTTCGGCCGGTCCAAAGAAATCGACATGGCAGGCCGAGCGGTCTATCATTGCGGCCAAATTGTTATCAGATGGACTGTGACATCCGTGACAGAAGACCAATTGGACCGCATCGACAAAAACATCCTGTCGGCGCTGGCGCGCGACGGGCGGCTATCCATGTCTGGACTGGCCGGCAAGGTCGGCCTGTCGAAGACGCCGGTGCAGGCGCGGGTGAAGCGCCTGGAGAAGGACGGTTATATCAGGGGCTATCAGGCGATCATCGATCGCGAGCGCATGGGCGAAGGTCATGTCGCCTTCGTCCAGGTCAAACTGTCGGACACACGCTCGGCCGCGCTCGATGCTTTCAATCGCGCGGTGCAGGCCGTGCCGGAGATCGAGCAGTGCCACATGATGGCGTCGAGCTTCGATTATCTCCTGAAAGTCCGTACCACCGACATCGCCGCCTATCGCCGCGTGCTCGGCGAGCGCATCTCGGCACTGCCGCATGTTGCGCAGACCTCGACCTTCGTGGCCATGGAGACGGTGAAGGATCGCTAGCTCACTCCGACAGCGTCTTCAAAAACGCCACCAGCGCCGCGCGTTCGCGGTCCGACAGTTGCAACGGGTGCACTTCGGAGGTGCCTTCAACGGCCGCCTCCGCCTTCGCGTAGTGCGCCACCACCTCCTCCAGCGTGGAGAACTGTCCGGCATGCATATAGGGCGGCCGTGTCGCCGCGCCCCGCAGCGACGGCGTCTTGTAGGCACGCATCAGTTCGGGTGCTGCCTTGACGATGAAGCGCAGTTCTCCGCAGGCGCCGGCGTCGCCATCGCGGAAGGCGCCGAAGCAGTTGAATGGGTCGGCCTGAACCTGGGCCACCGCATCGAAACGGCCGCGATCCAATGGCAAATCCCTGACCGGCCGCACGCCGGTGTTGTGGAAAGCGTTGTCGGTGAAGCGCGGGCCGTTATGGCAGGTGACGCAATTGGCCTTGCCGATGAACAGTTTCAGCCCGAGCATCTCCTCCTGCGAAAAGGCATCGTCGGCTTTCGGCTTGGCGCCTGACGCAAGATCGATGGCAAAGCGGTCAAAGCGCGTCTGTGCCGGTTCGATCGACCGTTCGAAGGCGGCGATCGCCTTGCCGATGTTGGAAAAGACGCGGTTGACGTCGTCCATTTGGGCCGCGGTCATTGCCTTCCAGGCCGCCTGCTCGGCCTCATTGCCGAGCGGGCTGGCGTTGGCCGGCACGGCGGAAAGATCCGGCAGTGGCCCGAAGATGCGCTCATAGCGCTCGCCGAACCGCTTCTGGATGTAATGCGCGAAGGCCGCGCGGTTTCCCGCCTGCTCAAGCGGGTTTTCCAGCGGCGTCAGCGCCTGCGCCCACAGGCTGTCGCGCCGTCCATCCCAGAAGAACCACGGATTGCGGGCAATGCCGGCCAGCGGCATCGAGCGCCTGTTGGTTCGGCCAACGCCGACGGATTGCGGCAGGTCATCCTGGAATTGCCGGTCGATCTTGTGGCAGGTCGAGCAGGATACGTTCCCGTCACGGCTCATCCCCTGATCGAAGAACAGAGTGGAGCCCAGGGCGGCGGCGGCCGGCACGTCGGCGAAGCGGTTGGTGGTGTCGGGTTTGAGCGCCGGCAAGGTGTTCAGCGCCAGCGAAGCGATGGTCTTCTTCTCGGCATCGGAAAAATCCGGTTTGCCGCAGCCGGCAACGAGCACGACCGCCGCCAATGCCAGAAGGCGCAACAGGCCGTTCATCCGCTCACAGCACCACGTTGAAGACGACCGTGTCGGAACCGGCCGCCGCCGAAATGGCGAAGCGCAACTGCCACACGCCGCTCATGGTGAATTTCAGCCCCTCGATCCTGTAGCGCCCCTCGCCAAGATAATCGGTCGCCTGCGGACTGGTCGGCAAGCCGTGATTGTGCTGCGGCATGCCGCCGGACACCGAGATCGCCGCACCTTCCACGGAATCGCCGTTGACCGTCTTCAGGGTCAGCAACCAGGATTGCAGTTCGCCTTGCCGGATAACGCCGCGTTCCGGCTGAATGCTGGCGACAAACAAGCCGTTCGCCGTCTTCTTCGAGCGCGAAATATCCGGGCCCGGCGCCGACTGCGGCGCGGTCAGATAGACGATCGCCAATATGCCAGTCAGCAAGGCGGCCAGACCAACGCCCGCAAGAAGATAACGCCATATCGATGCCAAACCGGTTCCTCTTCTGGGCATAACGTCTCGCGAAGCAATTCGCGTCCCGCCGCTTCTGTGGGAAAACGCTTCTGGCGCAAAAAACCGCCGCCGCCAAGCATGGCGCTGCCGGCCGCAAAAAGCTACATTAGCGAACTGGTCCGGAGACAGATCCATGGCAGCAGACGGCGTCGCTTCGATCGGTGAATGCATGCTCGAGCTGTCCGGCCAGGCCGGGCCGAACTGGCGCATGGGCTTTGCCGGCGACACGTTCAACACGTTGTGGGCGCTGCATGCGCTGAGCGGCGAGCGGCCGGCGACCTATGTCTCCGCCTTCGGCGACGATCCCTTCTCGCAGGGCCAGATTTCGTTCTTCGCCGAAAACGGCATCGGCATCGGCGCCAGCCCGGTCATCCCAGGCGCGCGGCCCGGCCTCTACGCCATCACCTTGACCGGCGCCGAACGCGCCTTCATCTATTGGCGCAGCGACGCGGCGGCCAGGCGGCTTGCCTCGGATCCAGCCGCCTTGGCAAAAAGCCTTGAAAACCAGGCGCTTGTGTATTTTTCCGGAATCACCTTGGCAATTCTGGATGCCGCCGCGCGCAAGACGTTGCTGGCAGAAGTGGCCAAGGCGCGGGCTGCCGGTTCGCTCGTCGCTTTCGACCCCAACTACCGGCCGCGCCTGTGGCAGAGCCGCGAGGAGGCGCAAGCCGCGATCCTCGACGCGCTTGCCGTCGCCGACATCGCGCTGCCGACCTTTCCCGACGAGCAGATGCTGTTTGGCGACTCGGCACCGCAAGCGACCGCCGAGCGGTTCGGAAAACTGGTCGGCGAAGTCGTCGTCAAGAATGGCGAGGAACCCGCGCTGATCGCCACTGGCGGAGCCCTGCAGCCGGTTCCGGCCCAGCATGTCGCCACCCCGGTCGACACCACCGGCGCCGGCGATTCCTTCAATGGCGGCTATCTCGCCGCCCGGCTGGCCGGCCATGCCCCGGCGGATGCCGTGCAGCGCGCGCATCGCGTCGCCGCCGCTGTCGTGCAGGTGCGCGGCGCGCTGGCGCCGTTCGAGGTTCTAAGAACCGCTTTCGAGGGCTAAGACCTTAGGGAAGCCTGAAACGATATTCCGTCACCTGATGATAGATCTGGCCCGGCCACAGCGTGGCCTGTGGGAAATAGGGCCGGTTCGGCGCGTCGGGCCACGTCTGCGCTTCCAGGCAAAAGCCGGAAAACGCCTTGTAGCGCCGTCCGTCCAGGCCGCCCGAGGTCGGCGCGACATACTGGCCGGTGTAAAGCTGCAGGCCCGGCTCGGTGGTCCAGACTTCCATCTCGACGCCGGAATTGGCGCCTTGCGCCCACGCCACCTGGTGAAGCGGGCCCCGGGCTGACGCCAGGCAGAAATTGACGTCGTAGGGAAGCTGCTCGCCTTCCGTTTCCATGCGCAGCGGCCGCGCCTGGCGGAAGTCGAAGGGCGTGCCGTCGACAGGTTTGACGACGCCGGTCGGGATCATCTCGCCATCGACAGGCGTATAGGCGCCGGCGTTCAGCATCAGCCGGTGGTCGAGAATGTCGCCAGCGCCGCCATCGTCGAGATTGAAATAGGAATGCTGCGCCAGATTGCACAGCGTCGGCTCCTCGCAAGTGGCGGTCAGTTCCATCGAGAGCGTGCCGGGGATCTTCAGCCGGTAGGTGCAGGTGACGTCGAGCGCGCCGGGAAAGCCCATCGTGCCCTCGGGATCGTGCAGGGTCAGCGTGACAAAATCCCGGCCGTGCAGCGAAACCGTCCACGGCCGGTGGAAGAAGCCCTCCGAGCCGCCATGCAGCGTGTGCTTGCCGAGGAAATTGCGCTCGGTCTGGTAGCGCTGGCCGGCAATGGTGAAGCGGCCGTCGCGGATGCGGTTGGCATAGCGGCCGACGACCGCGCCGAAGAAGGCCCGGTCGGTCTCGTAAGGTTCGAAGCGGTCGTAGCCCAGCACCAGCGGCGCGTCGTGACCGGCGAGCCGCAGATCCTGGATGATTGCGCCGAGCCCGATGATGTTGGCGCTGACCCCGCCGCCCCGGATGGTGAAACGGCGAACGGGTTCGCCCGCCTGCGTCGTGCCGAAGACTTCGCCGTCCTTCATCGCTATGTCCAAATGCTAATTCGTCGATCTATCGACTTAGAGCAATTCCAGGAAAAGTGTGAAACGGTTTTCCGTCCGGAATTGCAAAAAACAAAGAACTGGAGCGGTTCGGCGTTTCCGTGAAACGCTGAACCGCTCCAGGCCGGCTGAATGTCGTCTGGCAAGGGCCGGCCCGCGGCCTGCCCTGCCCGTCAATGATTTAGAGGCCGAGACCCCCGATGCAGACATATTTGGTGTCGAGATAGTCCTCGATGCCCTGATGTCCGCCTTCCTTGCCGAGGCCCGATTCCTTGACGCCGCCGAACGGCGCTTCCGGCGTGGTGATCAGGCCTTCATTGACGCCGACCATGCCGTATTTCAGGCCTTCCATGACCCGGAAGGCGCGGCCGAGGTCGCCGGTGTAGAAATAGGCGGCAAGGCCGAACTCGGTGTCGTTGGCAAGCGCAATGGCTTCCTCCTCGGTCTCGAACTTGAACACCGGGGCGATCGGGCCAAAAATCTCTTCCTTCATGAAGCGCATGTCAGGCTTCGCATCGGCGATGACGGTCGGCTGGAAGAATGAGCCGCCAAGCGCGTGGCGCTTGCCGCCGGCAACGACCTTGCCGCCCTTCGACGTGGCGTCGGCGATGAATTCCTCGACCTTCTCGACCGCCTTCACGTCGATCAGCGGTCCCTGCTGCACGCCCTCTTCCAGGCCCGAGCCAACCTTCAGCGCATTGCTGGCAGCGGCCAGCTTCTCGACAAACTTGTCGTAGATGCCGGCCTGCACCAGGAAGCGGTTGGTGCACACGCAGGTCTGGCCTGAATTGCGGTATTTGGCGGTGATGGCGCCGGCGACGGCGCGATCGAGGTCGGCATCGTCGAAGACCACGAACGGCGCATTGCCGCCGAGTTCCATCGAGACCTTCTTGACGGTGACGGACGACTTCTGGATCAGCAGCTTGCCGATCTCGGTCGAGCCGGTGAAGGTGATCTTCGACACCAGCGGATTGGCGCAGATCTCGTCGCCGATTTCGCCGGCAGCACCCGTCAGGATGTTGATGACGCCCTTTGGGAAGCCGACTTCCTCGGCGAGCGCGCCCCATGCAAGGCCGGAATACGGCGTCTGCGAGGCGGGCTTGACCACGGCGGTGCAGCCGGCGGCAAGCGCGGGGCCGAGCTTGCGGGCAAGCATCGAGGAGGGGAAATTCCACGGCGTGATGGCGGCAATGACGCCGACCGGCTCCTTGGTCACCAGGATGCGGCGATCGCCCCACGGCGATGGCACGACATCGCCATAGGTGCGGCGGCCTTCCTCGGCAAACCACATGATGTAGGCGGCGGCCGAACCGATCTCGCCCTTGGATTCGGCGAGCGACTTGCCCTGCTCGATGGTGAGCAGTTCGGCCAGCACATCCTGATTATCCATCATCGCGTCATGCAGCTTGCGCAACAGCTTCGAGCGCTCCAGCGCGGTCGTCTTGCGCCAGGTCTTGAAGGCTTCGCTTGCGGCTTCGATGGCGCGGCGGGTTTCCGCCTTGCCCGACTTCGGCACGGTGCCGATCTTGAGACCGGTGGCCGGGTTGTTGACGTCGACCGCTTGGCCGCTGTCGGCCTGCACCCATTCGCCATTGATGAGATTGGCCTGGCGCATGAAATGGCTGGTTTTCTGCAGCATGGTCTAGCCTCCGTTCGGCGCACTGACGGGCCGGTTTCCTGGATCTCTTGAACGAGCGTGCACAATGGCGGCGGAGCCGACACGCTGAAGCCACTGCTCTTTACCTAGGGCAAGCCCGGCAAGCAATTGCAAGATGGCATATAGGCTTTGGGCCAGCCCAACGCCAGAGAAAATTCACATGTAAATTAGTTTGGGCCGCAGCCTTGCCAAAGACCAGCCTTGCCAAAGACCAGCCTTACAGAAGACCAAGCCTACCCAAAGACATGCACCACCACCGTCAGCCAAAAGGCGGTTGTAACAACCGCGCTTGCCGTGGCGATGGTCATCTGGTTCGACGCCAGCGCCTGGCCGGTGTTGAACTGCACGGCGATGAGATAGGAATTGATGCCGGACGGCAGCGCCGCCACCACGACCGCCACTTTGGCCGTCAAGGGCGGCAGGCCAAACAGCCAGACCAGGCCGAGCACCAGCGCCGGCATCAGGAACAGTTTCAGCGTCGACAGCGCCAGCGCCGGTCGGATGTTACCGGAAATGCCGAAACGGCGCAGGCTGAGCCCCATGGCGAACAGCGCCACCGGCCCGGCGGTGTTAGCCAGCGCATCGGCCAGTCGCATGGCAAGGTTCGGCAGCGGCGCGCCGGTGAGGCGCCATGCCAGCCCGGCCAGGATGCCGATGATCAACGGATTGGTGAACAGTCTTCTCAGAAAGCTCTGGATGATGCGCAGGGGGTGTACGGGCTCGCTGCCGCCGCGGCCAAATATCTCGAACATGATGATCGAAGCCATCATCATGGTCGGCAGATGCACGGAAACGAGCAGCGACAGCACTTCGAATCCGCTGGACCCGAATACGCCGAGAACGAAGGGAATGCCCAGCAACACCACATTCGAGAAGGATGACGACACTCCACCGACGATGCCGGTGCGCGCGTCCCGCCCAAAGATCCGTGTCGTCACCAGATGGCCGGCGGCCCATGTCATTGCAACCGCCGCGAAATAAGCACCCCACAGCGACCAGGGCGCCACGCCGTGGAAATCCGAATTCACCATCGTCCGAAACAGCAGCAGCGGCATCGCGACGTTGATGGCGAATTCGGAGATGCCGTCCCCGCTGGCCGGTTTCAGATAGCCGGTGAGCCCGGTGACATAGCCGAGCGCGACGAGGCTGAAGACGAAAAGAACGGTTTCGGTGAGCGGAGACATTTTTCAGGGATAGGCGAGCCCGGATTCCAGCGCAATCGCCATGATCTTCAGAAACTGATCCTCGATCCGCCCGGCGCCTGAATTTGATCATGGTCGGGTGGCAGCGCTATACAGGCTTGGGATCATCAGGGCGGACACACAGCGAATGGTTGCGACGCCGAAACAGCGTCATTTCAGACAGGGGTGGCTGGTCGGACAAGTGTGGCTGGTCAGACAGGGGTGGCTGGCGGGTTTCGTCGCTATACTGCTTTGCCTTGGCGTATCTGAGGCCCAGGCCGCCGAGACCAAAAGTCTCAAGGGCGTGGCGCTGATCATCGGCCAGTCGAAATACGAACACATCGCAGCCCTTGCCAACCCGGCCAACGACGCCCGCGACATGGCCAAGATGCTGACCGATCTCGGCTTCGACGCCCGCAACGTCACCGATCGCGATGCCGCCAAGCTGAAGCGCGATCTCGATCGGTTTGTCGAGGATGCCGACGGCGCCGACGTCGCCTTCATCTATTATTCCGGTCACGGCATCGAGGCGGGCGGCGAGAACTATCTGGTGCCGGTCGACGCCGACGTCTCGTCGCTGAAAAATGCCGGTGAGGCGCTGGTGCCGATTTCAGCCGTCATGGACGAGCTGAAAAAGACCGTGCCGGTGACGATCGTGCTGCTTGACGCCTGCCGCACCAACCCGTTTCCGCCGGACGCGGTCGTGCGACGCGGGCCGACGGCTTCCGCCGAGCCTGTCGGCGCCGGCGGGCTGGAACCGGTCCGCGGCGCCAAGGCGCTTGCCAGTGCCTCAGTGGATGATGCCAGCCTGGGAACCGTGGTCGGCTTCGCCGCCGAGCCGGGCCGACCGGCGCTCGATGGCGCCGCCGGCGAAAACAGCCCCTACGCCGCCGCCCTGCTGCGCCACCTCACGGCGATGAAAGGCACCGAGTTCGGCTCGGTCATGCGCATGGTCACCGAGGAAGTCTATCTCGACACCAAGGCAAAGCAGCGCCCCTGGGTCAGCGAGAGTCTGCGTCGCCTGCTCTATTTCGGCGTCGCGCCGCCGGAACCGACCGGCGACGACGGGCTGATCACCGGTGAGCGGCGGCAATTGCTGCTGACCATTTCCGACCTGCCCGATCCCAAACGGGCTCAGGTGGAGTTGGCTTCTCTGCAGGACGGCGTGCCCCTTGACGCGCTCTACGGCGTGCTCAAGGCGCTCGGCACGGAAAAGATCCCTGAGGATCCCAACGACCTGCAGAAGGTGCTGGACAGCCAGGCCGAGCGTCTGAAGAAGATGATGGCCGAGCGCGCCGCATTACGCACCGACGATCCCGAGATCAGTCGCCTGGTCGCATCCGCCGACAAGGCCATAGGCCAGGGCGCCATGGTGACGGCGCGCAAATTCCTCGACGACGCGGTCGGCCGGATCGAGGAAAACAGCGGTGCGGTCGACGATGCCGAGGACCTGCTCCGGCAAAAGCGCATCGCCGACGCCGCCATCTATGCCAAACGCGCCGACGCCGCCGCGCTGGTCTTCGACTACAAATCCGCCGCCAACGACTATGCCAAGGCGTATTCGTTGGTCGAGAAGTGGGACGAAAAGCTGCGCTGGAACTACAAGAACCAGGAGGCCGAGGCGTTGAACGCTCATGGCTACGCCACCGGCGACCTCGATGCGCTGCAGCACTCCATCGAGGCCTATCGCACCATCTTGAACTTCATCCCCAACGGCGAACAGAATCGCGACTGGGCAATCACCCGCAACAACATGGCGGTGGTGCTGCAGACCATTGGAGAGCGCGAAACCGAGACTGCGCATCTCGAAGAAGCAGCGGTGATTTTCCGCGATTCGCTGGTGGTGTTCGAGCGCGAGAAGGACGACCGCAACTGGGCCGCGGCGCAGAACAACCTGGCCAACGTGCTTCTGAAGATCGGCGAACGCGAGAGCGACCCGAAGCGTCTCAATGAAGCGGTGGCGGCGACGCGCGCCACCCTTGAGAAGCGTCCGCGCGACAAGCTGCCGTTGGACTGGGCCGGTTCGCAGAACAATCTAGGCCTCGCGCTCTATGCACTCTCCGAGCGTGAGCCTGCCGGCGAGCATCTCACCCAGGCCGAAGCAGCCTACCGGCTGGCGCTTGAGGAATACACACGCGAGAAAGCACCCGTGGAATGGGCGATGGTCGAGAACAATCTCGGCAACACGCTTGTAACGCTTGGCATCCAGCTCAACGACAAGGCGAAGATCAACGAGGCGGCCGACGCGTTTCGCGCCGCGCTGGAAGTGCGAACCCGCGAAACTTTCCCGGTGTCCTGGGCGACCAGCCGCCTCAACCTGGGCAATGCGCTGAGCGGTATCGCCCGCTTCGATATGGGCACGGCTACGCTCGAAGAAGCTGCTGCTGCCTATGACGACGCTCTGACGGTGTTTACCCGCAAGCGCTTCCCGATGGACTGGGCGTCAGCCCAGAACAATCTCGGCTCGATCTATCAGACGCTGGGCCAGCGCACGCGTGATGCGGCCAAGCTGGAACAGTCGGCGGCAGCCTTCCAGGCGGCACGGCAGGTCTATGTCAGGCGGAAGTTCCCGCAGGACTGGGCGATGAGCTACTACAATCTCGGCAACACGCTGCAGCTTCTCGGCGGCGTCACCGACAAACCCGAGCATTACAGCGAGGCGGTCGACGCCTACGGCAATGCGTTGCGCGAGTACAAGCGCGAGACGAACCCGCGGCAATGGGCAATGGCCCAGGCCGGCCTGGGCTCGACGCTGCACTGGTTGAGCATGAGCAATGGCGATGCCAAGACCCTGCAGGATTCGATTGCGGCGCGGCGGGCAGCGCTCGAAATACTCACCATCGAGGCCGCGCCGGTCGACTGGGCCAACGCTCAAAATGGCATCGGTATGAGCCTGCTCAATCTCGGCAATCTCCAGCGGACCGACAAATATCTCAACGACGCCGAAGCGGCGTTCACGGCGGCGCTGAAGGTGTTTACGCGCGAAAGTCAGCCGCTGCAGTGGGCCTTCGAGCAGAACAATATCGGCGACGTCCACTGGAACCGCGCCAGCTATGGCGCGGGCAAGCCGGAATATCTCAAGGCGATCGAATTCTTCGAGAACGCCAAGCAGGGCTTCACCGAAGCCGGCTACACGATCCCTATCCCGCTCACCGATCAGAAGATCGAGCTGGCGAAGAAGCAAATGGCGAAAATGTGAAGCGAACCGAGGGTTCGCCTTTCGCTTGTCTTTGTGCCGGCTTTCCGATCCCTATATCAGAATGACCGGAGCCGGCATCCGGCTCCCGGAAAGGTTTCGATGATTCGATTTGTGCTGTCGCTGTTCCTGCTTGCTGTTCCCGCCGTCGCCCACGCGACCGACGCCGGCTGGGCGCTGCTGCGTGACGGCGGCCATGTCGTGCTGCTTCGCCACGCACTGGTCACCGGCACCACCGACCCCGCCAATTTCGTCATCGACAACTGTGCCACCCAGGTCAATCTATCGGCGCGCGGCAAGCAGCAGGCGAGCAAGATCGGCGCGCTGTTCGGCGCCCGCGCCGCCCCCATCGAGCGGGTGCTGTCCAGCCGCTATTGCCGCTGCCTCGACACTGCCCGCATCGCCTTCGAAGCGGAGCCGGAGCTTTTTGCGCCGCTCGACCTCCTGAGGAGCGATCCGACCGAGAAGGCCGCGCAGCTCGACGCGGTGATGAAGGAAATCCGCGCCTACACCGGTTCCGACAATCTGGTCATGGTCACGCATCTCGAAAACATCGTCGCGCTGACCGGCGTCTCGCCGCGCGAGGGCGAAGCGGTGGTGGTCGAGCCGCAGGGCGATGGCTTGCGCGTGCTCGGCCGCGTCACGTTCTGAGAGAGCCAGTGGTCAAGCTCCGTGAAAACTAAGCTGACGTAACGTCAACTGGAAGAGCCACCGGCTTGTCGGGCGGCCCTTCTTGTCTTCACGGGAGGGCCATCCCATCTGCGCCCCGCGCATCAGGCCTTTTCCTGCCGGGAAAAACCGATTAGACAGCGCCCAAACCAGATGCGGACAGATTCCGCCCGCAACCGAAGGAAGAGCCCTTGTCCACCACGTTCGACAAAGTCGCCAAGATCATTGCCGACACCAGCGAGATCGATATCGACACCATCACTCCCGAGAGCCACACGATCGACGATCTCGGCATCGACAGTCTCGATTTCCTCGATATCGTCTTTGCCATCGACAAGGAATTCGGCATCAAGGTGCCGCTGGAAAAGTGGACCCAGGAAGTCAATGACGGCAAGGCTTCGACCGACGATTACTTCGTCATGAAGAACCTGTGCGCCAAGATCGACGCGCTGGTCGCCGCCAAGACCGCCTGATATCGGCTGGCGCGCGGCCTTGACGGGCTGCGCCGCCTGACCCACAAAGCCGCTCATGAGCAGCCCTCGCGACGTCGTCATCACCGGTATCGGCCTTGTCTCCTCGCTGGGAGAGGGTCCGGATACCCACTGGCAGAAGCTGGCGCAGCCCGGCCTGCAGCCGGTGCTCGAATCCGCGCGCTTTGCGCCCTACACCGTGCATCCACTGCCGGAGATCGACTGGAACCTGCAGATCGCCAAGCGAGGCGACCAGCGGCAGATGGAAACATGGCAGCGGCTCGGCACCTATGCGGCCGGCATGGCGCTGGACGACGCCGGCATCAAGGGCAATGACGAGCTCTGCACGACCATGGACATGGTTGTCGCTGCCGGCGGCGGCGAGCGAGACGAGGCGGTCGATGCCGCCATCCTCGCCGCGTCCGAGAGCCGCAACGACCGCGACGTGCTGCTCAACGAGAAGCTGACCACCGAATTGCGGCCGACGCTTTTCCTGGCCCAGCTCTCCAATCTGCTCGCCGGCAACATCTCCATCGTCCACAAGGTGACGGGATCGTCGAGGACCTTCATGGGCGAGGAAGGTGCCGGCGTCGCCGCCGTCGAGACCGCCGCCGCGCGCATCCGCTCCGGACAGTCGACGCACATACTGGTCGGCGGCGCCTTCCAGACCGAACATTCCGACATGCTGCTCGGCTATGAATTGGCCGGCTATCTGCATCGCGGCCCATGGATGCCGGTCTGGCAGAGACAGGGCGCCGAGGGCGGCGGCCTGGTCTCCGGCTCCGGCGGCGCTTTCCTGGTGCTGGAGCAGCGCGAACACGCGCAAAGCCGTGGCCGCAAGATCTATGCCGAGCTCGGACCGGTCGTCTCAGGCCGCGCCCGGCGCTCGCGCGGCGAGCTTGACGCCGAGATCGCGGCATTGCTCAAACAGGCGGCTCTCCCGAACGGCAAGTTGCTGGCCCTGTCGGGCGCCTCCGGGGCGCATACCGCAACGTCAGCCGAAAAGTCAGCGCTGGATGCCAATCCGGCGATATCGGCGCGCGGCTTCGCCACGCTGACCGGTCATATGAAGGAAGCGCAGTTTCCATTCGCGGTCGCCCTCGCCGCCCTGGCCGTCGACCGCAAGGCCGCCTACCCCGTGTTCGACGCCGCGGCCGAGAAGCCGTTCGAAGGCATTCCCGAAACCGTGCTCGCAACGGCGATCGGCTATCACCAATTCGAGGGCATGGCGCTGGTCAACGCTGCTTGAAGCAGCGCTGCGCGATCATGCTGCAAAGTTAAGAGGTTCCGGATGGCCAATCTCAGAGATCACATGGGCAGGCCGATCGTCGCCGTCACCGGCATCGGCGTGGTAACCTCGCTCGGCGTCGGCAAGGCAGACAATTGGGCGGCACTGACCTCCGGCAAATCGGGCATCCACCCGATCACCCGCTTTCCCGTCGACCACCTCAACACCCGCATCTCCGGTATGGTCGATTTCCTCGACTCAAGCTCGAAAGGCGCCAGCCTGCTGACCTACGAGCTGGCCGAAACCGCAGCGAAGGAGGCGGTGGCCGAATCCGGCCTCGATTCCTCTGATTTTGGCGGGCCTCTGTTCCTCGCCTCGCCGCCGGTCGAACTCGACTGGCAGGATCGCTTCGCGCTCTACAATTCCGACGCCAAAGGCGCCGGCGCCGAAAGGCTGCTCAGGGTGGCGCGCGGGCTGAAGGAAACAGATACGTTCGCAAGCACGCAGTTCGGCGCGATCGCCGACCGGCTGGCCGACCGCTTTGGCACGCGCGGCCTGCCGATCACGCTGTCGACGGCCTGCGCTTCGGGCGCCACCGCCATCCAGCTCGGCGTCGAAGCGATCCGCCGCGGCGAATGCGACCGGGCGCTGTCCATCGGCGCCGACGGTTCGGCAACCGCCGAGGCGCTGATCCGCTTTTCGTTGCTCTCGGCGCTGTCGACCCACAATGACATCCCTGAAAAGGCGTCAAAACCCTTCTCCAAGGACCGCGACGGCTTTGTGCTGGCCGAAGGCTCCGGCGCTCTGGTGCTGGAATCGCTTGAGGCAGCCCTTGCCCGGGGCGCCAGCGTTCTCGGCATCCTGCGCGGCTGCGGTGAAAAGGCCGACGATTTCCATCGCACCCGTTCCAAGCCCGACGGTTCGCCGGCGATCGCAGCAGTCCGCGCCGCCCTTGCGGATGCCGGCCTGAGCAAGGACGAGATCGACTACGTCAACGCTCACGGCACCTCGACGCCGGAAAACGACAAGATGGAGCATCTGTCGCTGTCGACCGTGTTCGGCGATCGCATCGGCTCGATGCCGGTCTCGTCCAACAAGTCGATGATCGGCCACACGCTGTCGGCGGCGGGTGCTGTCGAAGCGGCGTTTTCGCTGATGACCATGCGCGAAAGCGTCATTCCGCCGACCATCAACTACGACAATCCCGACCCGGCAATCGTGCTCGACGTGGTGCCCAACAAGAAGCGCAATGCCGAGGTTCGTAGCGTTCTGTCGAACTCGTTCGGCTTCGGCGGCCAGAACACTTGCCTTGTCATGGCGCGGGAACCGGTCTAAGCGACCTTTTTCAGCCAGACTGAACTGACAGGCCCCATGCGCGCACTGCAACTTATCGAGGACCGCCGTCTTGAAACGGTGGACCTGCCGCCCCCGCCGCCCCCCGCATTGGGCGAAGTCACGTTGCGCATCAAGGCGGTCGCGCTGAACCATATCGACGTCTGGGGCTGGCGTGGCATGGCCTTCGCCAAGCGTAAGCTGCCGCTGGTCGTCGGCGCCGAAGCCTCCGGCGAGGTCGAGGCTGTCGGCCCCGGCGTGTCCAGCCTGCTGCCCGGACAATTGGTATCGATCTACGGCGCTCGCACCTGCGGCCTTTGCCGCGCCTGCCGCGAAGGCCGTGACAATCTCTGCGAACATGTCTCGGGCGTCCACGGCTTCCATCTCGACGGCTTTGCGCAGGAGAAGATCAACCTGCCGGCGCGCCTGCTGGTCCCTGCCCCTCCCGGTGTGACCGATGTCGGCGCTGCCGTCGCCCCTGTCACCTTCGGCACCGTCGAGCACATGCTGTTCGACAATGCCAAGCTGCAGCCCGGCGAAACCATCCTCATCCATGCCGGCGGCTCCGGCATCGGCTCGGCGGCGATCCAGTTGGCCAAGCGCATGGGTTGCACCATCATCACCACGGTCGGTTCCAACGACAAGATCGACAAGGCCAAGGCGCTCGGCGCCGACCATGTCATCAACTACCGCGACGATCGTTTCGAAGGCGTCGTGCGCAAGCTCACCAGGAAGAAGGGCGTCGACGTCGTCTTCGAACATGTCGGCGCCGACACCTTTGCCGCCTCGATGCTGTGCCTCAAGCGCGGCGGCCGCCTGGTCACCTGCGGCTCGACCTCCGGCGTGTCGACGCAGATCAATCTGATGCAGCTGTTCCAGCAGCAGCTGAAGCTGCTTGGGTCCTTCGGCTGCCGCATGGAGAACATGGCCAACGCCATGCAGAAGATGGCGGCGGGACAGGTCGCACCTGTCATCGACACCGAAGTCGGCTTCGACGGCATCGACGCCGCGTTGAAGCGCATGGAAGGCCGCGACGTGTTCGGCAAGATCATCCTGCGCGTTTCTTAGGACCATGGCCGGCTCGGTGTTCAAGAAAGCCCGCCGGGACTTCATGTTCCGCTATGGCCGAAGACTGCGCCAGATGGAGCACTGGCTGGTGGCGCGCGTGGCGATGACGATCATCTCGCTGCTGCGCCTCTTGCCCGCCGACAGGGCGCTCAATTTCGCCGACCGGGCGGCACGGCGCATCGGTCCGTGGGTCGGGCGCCACCGTGTCGCCATCAACAATCTGCGCCTTGCCTATCCCGAAAAGAGCGATGTCGAGATCGAGGCCATCGCCTCCGACATGTGGGGCAACATGGCCCGGCTCGCCGCCGAATACATCTTTCTTGACGCCCTCTTCGACTATGATCCGAACGCAGCGACGCCCGGCCGCGTCGAAGTCGGTGGCGCCGATCATTTCCATCAGATAGCTGGCGAGGACAAACCGCATATCCTGTTCACCGGCCATCTCGGCAATTTCGAGCTGCTGCCCGTGGCAGCCGCGACGTTCGGCATGAAGATCACGGCGCTGTTTCGTCCCCCGAACAATCCTTACCTCGCCGATTATATCCATTCGACGCGGCGTTCGAGCATGGGCGCCTTGCTGCCGTCTTCGACCGGCGCCTCCTTCGCGCTGGCGTCGATTCTGGAGAAAGGCGGCAATATCGGCGTTTTGGTCGACCAGAAATTCTCCAGCGGGCTGGAGACGATCTTCTTCGGTCGCCCGTGCCAGAGCAATCCGGTTCTGGGCATGCTCGCCCGTCACTATGATTGCGACGTCTATCCGGCGCGATGTGTGCGGCTGCCAGGCAACCGCTTCCGCCTCGAGATCGAGGACAAGCTGACCTTGCCGCGCAATAAAAGCGGCAGCGTCGATGTCGCGGCCACCACCCAACTGCTCGCCGACGTGGTCGAGCGCTGGGTGCGCGAGGATCCGGGACAGTGGATGTGGTTCCACAAAAGGTGGGAAATCTCAGGCCGGCGTCGCCGCCGGCGCGGACAGGCCAACGCCACCGGCCAGGGGCAGCGTCAATCTTAAGTCGTCGAAAGCCTCAGTTCGTCACAACGATCCGCGTATTGCCGAAGCCGACTTCGCGCACCATCGCATAGAACATCGCGGCATTGGCGGTGTGCAGCCGAACGCAGCCATGCGATGCCGGACGCCCTAGCTGCCTGACCGCGCCGGTGCCGTGGATGGCGTAGCCGCCATGGAAGAACACCGAGTAAGGCATTGGCGACATGTGGTATTTCTTCGAATACCACATCCGCGCCGTGCGTTGCGGCCGATAGGTGCCGCGCGGCGTGAAATAGCCACTGCGGGCGGTCGACACGCTCCAGCGATAAAGCACCTGGCCGTATTGGCTGACGGTCATGGTCTGCGACGAGACGTCGATGCTGGCCACCAGCGAGGCAGCCCTGCTTTCGATGGACGTGCCGAACAGCATCGCCGCAAAAGCAGCTGCCATGAGAACGATTTTAGTCATGAGATCAAACCCCTTTGATGCCCCTTGCCTGCCCTGTCATCACGCGGTTTTTCATCTTTTTAACGACAGGTGAGTGATCTAACACACACTCCTTGATAAATTCGCCAATCTAAAGCAGCGAATTTGAACGATTTTCCCGCCATAGTTGCCGCTGCGACACGAAGTTTCGGCGCCAGTGGCGCGATGCTTGCAAAACCACCCCCTTGCCTGCTCAAATCCGGGAATGAACGAACGACTCTTCAAAGCGATAGACGCCCGTGTTGATGACTTGGTCGCACTGACCGCCGACCTGATCCGCTTCCCGACCATCAATCCGCCTGGCGAAGCCTATCGCCCCTGCGTCGAATATATAGGTGCGCGCCTAGGCAGGCTTGGCTTCGAAACCGAATTCATCCGCGCCGAAGGCACGCCCGGCGATACCGACCGCTATCCCCGCGTCAATGTCGTCGCCCGCTTCGACGGCCGCTCGCCTGGGGCCTGCGTCCATTTCAACTCGCACATCGATGTGGTCGAAGCCGGCGAGGGCTGGAACGTCGATCCCTTTGCCGGCGTGGTGAAGGACGGCAAGGTCTACGGGCGCGGCGCCTGCGACATGAAAGGGGGCATGGCCGCCTCGATCATCGCGGCGGAAGCCTTCATGGAGGTATTCCCCGACTTTCCTGGCGCCATCGAAATCTCCGGCACCGTCGATGAAGAGTCCGGCGGCTTCGGCGGCGTCGCCCATCTGGCGAAGCTTGGCTATTTCTCGAAACCCAAGGTCGACCACGTCATCATCCCCGAGCCGCTGAACAAGGACCGCATCTGTCTTGGCCATCGCGGCGTCTGGTGGGCGGAGATCGAGACCAAGGGCGAGATCGCGCATGGCTCGATGCCGTTCCTCGGCGACAATGCCGTGCGCCACATGGGCGCCGTGCTGCAGGCCTTCGAGGATGAACTGTTTCCGGCGCTCGATCGCAAGGTGACGCGCATGCCTGTCGTGCCCGAAGGCGCAAAGCGCTCGACCATGAACATCAACTCGATCCATGGCGGCCAGACCGAGGATTTCCGCCCCGGCCTGCCCTCACCCAACGTGCCCGACGCCTGCCGGCTGACCATCGATCGCCGCTTCCTGCTCGAGGAGGACCTTGCCACGGTCAAGAGCGAGGTGACCGATATCCTCGACCGGCTGAAGCGCGAGCGCAAAAAGTTCGACTACGAGATTCGCGACCTGATGGAGGTGCTGCCGCTGATGACCGAGCGCGACGCGCCGGTGGTCAAGGCGGTGGCGCAAGGCATCATGGCGATCTTCGACCGTGAGCCGGATTATGTCATTTCACCAGGCACTTACGACCAGAAGCACATCGCCCGCATCGGCCACATCTATGATTGCATCGCCTATGGCCCGGGCATTTTGGACCTCGCCCACCGGCCCGACGAATGGGTCGGTATCTCTGATATGGTGGAGTCGGCCAAGGTGATGGCGATCGGGCTGAATGTGCTGCTCAGGGGCACGGCCGCGGACTGAACCATCGGCTTCGCTGAAAAAACATTCCTCCCCGCGCCGCTGCGGAGCACGAAACGCAATTTACTCCACCTCGAAATCACGCTTCTATCGCACCAGGGTTCGAGCATTTGGGAGTTGCACGATGAAATTGTGGAAAACCATTCTTGCCGCCGCAGTGCTGGCACTGGCCGGCAGTCAGGCATTTGCCGCACGCACCGACCTGGTGATCGGCATTCCGCTCGAGCCGCCACATCTCGATCCGACCGCCGGTGCTGCCGCGGCGATCGACGAAGTGCTCTACGCCAACGTCTTCGAGGGCCTGACCCGCATCGGTCCGAATGGCGAAGTGCTGCCGGACCTCGCCGAGAGCTGGGCCATTTCCGATGACGGCAAGGTCTACACCTTCAAGCTGCACACCGGCGTCAAATTCCATGACGGCAGCGATTTCGACGCCGGCGACGTGAAATTCTCGCTCGACCGCGCCCGCGCCGACAATTCCGTAAACGCGCAAAAGGCCCTGTTCGCCGCCATCGATACGGTCGAAGTCGTCGATCCGACGACAGTCAAGGTGACGCTGAAGAACCCGCAGGGGTCGTTCCTCTACAATATGGGCTGGGGCGACGCGGTGATCGTGGCGCCCGAGAGCGCAGACACCAACAAGGAAAAGCCCATCGGCACCGGCCCGTTCAAATTCCAGAGCTGGACCAAGGGCTCGTCGATCACGCTGGTGAAATCGGACACTTACTGGGGCGCTCCGGTATCCCTCGACAAGGCCGAGTTCCGCATCGTTCCCGACGCCGCTGCCGCCGTGCCGGCGCTGCTCTCCGGCGACATCCAGGCTTTCCCTTTCTTCGATCCCGACAGCGTCGCGCAGGTCAAGGACGATCCGCGCTTCAAGGTGGTGGTCGGCTCGACCGAGGGCGAGACCATTCTGGCGATCAACAACAAGAAGCCGCCTTTCGACAAGCTCGAGGTGCGGCAGGCAATTGCCTTCGCGCTCGACCGCAAGGCGATCATCGACGGCGCCTCGGCCGGGCTCGGCGTGCCGATCGGCTCGCACATGTCGCCCGCCAGCAAGGCCTATGTCGACCTCACCGGCCTGTACCCGCACAATGTCGACAAGGCCAAGGAGCTGCTGAAGCAAGCCGGCTTCGAAAACGGAATCAAGGCGACGCTGAAACTGCCGCCGCCTTCCTATGCACGGCTTGGCGGCGAGATCATCGCCTCGCAGCTGCGCGACGTCGGCATCGACCTGGAAATCATTCCGGTCGAATGGGCGCAGTGGCTGGATCAGGTGTTCACCAAGAAGGATTACGACCTGACCATCGTCTCCCACACCGAGCCCAACGACATCGATATCTATTCGCGCAAGGACTACTACTTCAACTACGACAACCCCGCCTTCGACAAGATCATCGCCGAGCTGAACCTCACCTCCGACGACGCCAAGCGCAACACGCTGCTCGGCGAAGCACAGAAGATCCTGGCCGACGACGCCGTGGTGGGGTTCCTCTATGAACTGCCGAAGGTCGGCGTCTGGGACGCCAAGCTGCAGGGCCTGTGGGAAAACGCGCCGATCCAGGCGAATGACCTGACCAAGGTGAAGTGGGCGGATTGAGGCGGCGGGCCAAAGGGCGGCGTTTGCGCTCCGTCACACCCCCCTCTGCCCTGCCGGGCATCTCCCCCGCAAGGGGGGAGATCGGGCTATCATCTCCGCTTTCGCCTATCGCGAACGTTGAACGCTGGTCGACGACACAGAAACTGCTGATCTCCCCCCTTGCGGGGGAGATGTCCGGCAGGACAGAGGGGGGTGGGCGGGAACTCGACTTTCAGGGCGCAGCCGCACCGGGCGCCCCTCCACCATGACCGCCTACCTCCTCCAACGCCTCGCCATTGCCGTCGCCACCTTGATCCTGGCCTCGATGGTCGTCTTCGCCGTGCTCGAAATCCTGCCCGGCGACCCGGCGCGGCTGATGCTGGGCCTCAACGCCAGCGCCGAGCAGGTCGAACTCCTGCGCAACCAGATGGGCCTCAACGCGCCGCTTCTCCTGCGCTACCTTCATTGGGTCGGCGGTCTGCTTAGCCTCGATTTCGGCCGCTCCTACACTTATTCAGTGCCGGTCATCGACCTTGTCCGCGAGCGCATGGCGGTTTCCCTGCCGCTGGCGCTGATCGCGCTGGCGCTGTCCACCATCATTGCCATCCCGGTCGGGCTCTATTCCGCCAGCCGGCGCGGGCGGGCCGGTGACACGATTGCCATGGGCGCCGCCCAACTCGGCGTCGCCATCCCGAACTTCTGGTTCGCGCTGATGTTGATCTACCTCTTTGCCGTCTGGCTGCGGCTGGTGCCGGCCGGCGGCTTTCCCGGCTGGAGCGCCGGTGTCTGGCCGGCGCTGAAATCGCTGCTGCTGCCGGCCGTAGCACTTGCGCTGCCGCAGGCGGCGATCCTGGCGCGCGTTGCCCGCTCCGCGCTGCTCGAGGTGCTGAACGAGGATTATATCCGCACCGCCCGCGCCAAGGGCCTGCCCTATCGTGCCGTACTATGGCGGCACGCGCTGCGCAACGCGATGATCCCGGTTCTGACCATTCTGGGCCTGCAATTCGCCTTCCTGCTCGCCGGCACCATCATCATCGAGAACGTCTTTTATCTCCCCGGCCTCGGACGGCTGGTGTTCCAGGCGATCACTCAGCGCGACCTGATCGTGGTGGAAAGCATCGTCATGCTGCTGGTCGTCGCCGTCATTGCCGTCAACCTCGTCGTCGACGTCTCCTACGCCATCGTCGATCCGCGCCTTCGAGGCCGGCAATGACGCTGCACATCGACATCCCGCAGGAGACGTTGGGCAGCATTCTGGCCAAGGCCTTCCGCAACCGCTCCTTCCTCATCGGCTTCGCCATCACGGTGCTGGTGGCTGCAATAGCGGTCATCTCCTACGTCTGGACGCCCTACGACGTGACCAAACTGGTGATCTCGGACAAGACGCTCGCGCCCTCTGCGGCGCACTGGTTCGGCACCGATCATTTCGGCCGCGACATCCTGTCGATGATCATGGTCGGCGCCCGCAACTCGATCGCCGTGGCGCTGGTCGCGGTCGGCATCGGCATGGGCGTCGGCGTGCCGCTCGGCGCCTTCGCCGCGGCGCGCGGCGGGTTCGTCGACGAGGCGCTGATGCGGCTGAACGACCTTGTCTTCGCCTTTCCGGCGCTTTTGTCGGCGATCATGATCACCGCCATCTTCGGACCGGGCGCCATCAACGCCATCATCGCGATAGGCATCTTCAACATCCCGGTGTTTGCGCGCGTCGCCCGCGCCGGCGCGCTGGCGATCTGGCCACGCGAGTTCATCCTCGCCGCGCGCGCCGCCGGCAAGAGCAAGACGCAGATTACAATCGAGCACGTGCTGCCCAACATCGCCACGCTGCTTCTGGTGCAAGGCACCATCCAGTTCGCGCTCGGCATTTTGGCCGAAGCCGGTCTCTCCTATGTCGGCCTCGGCGCCCAGCCACCAATGCCGAGCTGGGGCCGCATGCTGTTCGACGCCCAGACGCGCATGGTGGTGGCGCCGTGGATGGCGATCTTCCCCGGCATGGCCATTGTCGTCACCGTGCTTGGGCTCAATCTGCTCGGCGACGGCATCGCCGACATACTCGACCCGAAATCGCGGCGGCAGCGATGAGCCTGCTGCAGATCGAGAACCTGTCGCTGGCGATCGGCGACGCGCCGATCCTGAAAGGGGTCGAGCTCTCCGTCGCGCCCGGCGAGGTGATGGGCCTGGTCGGCGAATCCGGCTCGGGCAAATCGATGACGGCGCTGGCCATCATGCAGCTTCTGCCGCATGCTGCGCGCGCCACCGGCTGCGTGACCTTCGACGGCATCGACATCCTCGCGGCCAAAGAGGACCAGATGTGCGCGTTGCGCGGCGATGACATCGGCATGGTGTTCCAGGAGCCCATGACGGCGCTGAACCCGGTCAAGACCATCGGCGAGCAGGTCGCTGAAGGCATACGCTGGCACACCAGGGCAAGCCGCGCGGAAGCCGAAGACCGGGCGCGCAAAATGCTCGACCGCGTCGGCCTGCCCGAGGCCAAATTCCCGCTGTCGCGCTATCCGCACGAACTGTCGGGCGGCCAGCGCCAGCGCGTCGTCATCGCCATTGCCTGCGCACTGAAACCCAAGCTGCTCATCGCCGACGAGCCGACCACGGCGCTCGACGTGGTGCTGCAGGCGCAGATCCTCGACCTCTTGCGCGGCCTTGTCAGCGAAAACCGCATGGGCCTGCTTCTGATCTCGCACGATCTCGCCGTCGTAACCGAAATGGCCGACCACATCACCATCCTGCGTCACGGCGAGGTGATGGAAGCCGGCGACACCGCACGCACGCTGTCTGAACAGCTGCATCCCTATACGCGCCAGCTGGCGCTTGCCTCCATGCATGTGCCGGCCCGCGCCAAGGTTCACGCCAACGGATCGGCCAAGCCGCTGCTTGAGGTCGAAGGCGTGACCCGCGACTATCCCGGGCGGCGTACATCCCTGTTCAAACCCGCTCCCCCGATCCGCGCTGTCGACGACGTCTCCTTGTCGCTGGCGCCGGGCCAATCGGTGGCGCTGGTCGGCCGCTCCGGCTGCGGCAAGTCAACGCTTGCCCGCATGATCCTGGCGCTCGACAAATCGACCTCGGGAACGATCCGCTTTCGCGGCGAGACCATCACCGGCAAAAGCGAGGCGGAGCTCAAAGCCGCGCGGCGCGACATGCAGGTGGTGTTCCAGGATCCCTACGGCTCTTTCGACCCGCGCCAGAAGGTCGTAAAACTGGTCGCCGAGCCGCTGCATGTACTGGAGACGAAGCCGACACCGGCTGAGCGGCGCGAGATGGTGGCGCACGCACTGCACGAGGTCGGCCTCGGTACCAGCGACATGGACAAATATCCGCATGAGTTTTCCGGCGGCCAGCGCCAGCGCCTGTCGATCGCCCGCGCCATCATCACTAGGCCGAAGCTGGTCGTCGCCGACGAGCCGGTCTCGGCGCTCGACGTCTCGATCCGCGCCCAGATCCTCGATCTGTTCGCAGAGCTCAACCAGAAGCTCGGCATCGGCTATCTCTTCATCACCCACGATTTGACCGTCGCCCGCGCCATCACCGATGAGGTGCTGGTCATGCATGACGGCAGGATCGTCGAGCGCGGCAAGACCGGTGACGTGCTCGATCATCCGCAGTCGGAGGCGGCCAGGGCGCTGGTCGCGGCTGCGCCCGATCTGCATCGGGCGATCGCTCACCGTATGCAGGAACAGGGGTAAGTGACCGGTTCGCGCAGCGAATTCATCGTGCCAGTGGCACGATGAAAGGTCACAAACGCTGGGACGCTGCGAAGCAGCGGGGACCCGGCTGGGCGGCCGTTGCCCCTGGTCTGCCTCACTCCTCCGGCTTCACCACATCGACCGGGCTGATGTCGAGCAAATCGAGCGTGCGGCGCAACAGCCGCACTTCGCTCTCGGCCAGTTTGGAATCGGCTTTGGCGATCTCCGCCATGTGGAGCGCCAGCAACTTGCGCCGTTCGACATCGAGATCGCGGAACAGCGCAATGGCTTGCGAACCGTTGGTTTCGTAGCCGAAATCATTGAGATATTCGATGACCGCGTCGATGCTGCTTTCCGGGATGCCGAAGGCGTCCTTGCAGATGCGCCGGAAGGCGACCATCTCGCTCTCCGAAACCGAGCCGTCGGCCAGGATCATGCGAAACAGCATCAAGAGTTCCGCCGACAGCACCGGGTCGTCGGCAACCTTGCGCACGCCGGGGTCACCATCGAAGATCGAGCGTATCTGGTCGAGCAATGCCATCGCCAACAGTATCCCTTTTCCGAGTCCGCCCAGTGCATATGACCCAAAATTGCCCAGCGGTATTGGGATAATGACATGCACCACAGGAAATCCAAGCGCAACGCGCTTGGATGGACGTAGCGCGGAATCGGCCTTGCGCAAACCAGATGGCCATGAGAAGGCGCGGCATCACCTTTCCCGCCGGAATGTTCAGAAATCCCGATGCTCGACCTCGCTACCCACACCGTCATCATGCTTGCCTTGGCCGCCTTTGCAGCCGGCTTTGTCGATTCGATAGCCGGCGGCGGCGGGCTGATCACCATCCCGGCCCTGCTGCTTGCCGGCTTCCCGCCGGTCGCAGCACTTGGAACCAACAAGCTGCAGGGCATTTTCGGCACCGCTTCGGCGACCATCCACTACGCCATGAATGGCCATGTCGATCTGCGCCGACAGCTGCCATCGGCGCTTCTGGCCCTTACCGGCAGTGCCGTCGGCGCCTTGCTGGCGGCATTCGTGCCAGGTGATCTCCTGCGGGCGCTGCTGCCGCTGCTTTTGATCGCCATCGCGATCTACTTCGCCGTGAAACCCAACATGAACGATGTCGACCGCGCCGAGCGCCTGTCGCCCTTCCTGTTCGGGCTGATCATCGCCCCTTTGGTCGGCTTCTATGACGGGCTGTTCGGGCCGGGAGCCGGCTCCTTCTATATGCTGGCCTTCGTCAGCCTTGCCGGCTTCGGCGTGCTCAAGGCTACGGCACACACCAAGCTGCTCAATTTTGCCTCCAACATCGGCGGCTTCATCGTCTTTGCGGTCGCCGGCGTCGTCTACTGGAAGATCGGGCTGATGATGGGCGTCGCCCAGTTCCTCGGCGCCCGGCTCGGCGCCAGCCTTGCCATCCGCATCGGCGCCCGGCTGATCAAGCCGCTGCTGGTGATCATCTGCCTGGCTCTGGCGGTGAAGCTGCTGGCCGACCCGGCGAACCCATTGCGCCAGCTGATTGGTGTATAAGCCTCACGCCTGATAGAGTGCCGTTGTACGAATCATGTTGGAGGGACCACACATGAATCTTAGTGCACCCACTCAGCTTGTTTTCATCATATCCCTTGTCATCGCCATCATCGGCGTGCTCGCCGCGCTTGGCGTTCTTGCGTTCATTCCTCTGGCTGCGGTGTGGATTGTCCTCATCGCATACATCGTGCTTGCCGCCGCCTGCCTGATGCGCGGCGCCTAGGCGCCCGCGACTTCTGCAATTCGAAGCGCCCGGTCAAAAGCCGGGCGCTTTTGCTTTGGATGCATGGTCCGTTAGGCTCTTCCGCGCGGAAGGATGACCATGTCCGGCGAGACGGAGCGCCACGATCAACAGCACCGCCCGGTAGCCGACCGCTTCGAGATGGTGCGGCGCGCGCCGGGCCTGCGGCTGCAGAACGCGGTCACCGACATTTGTGGCTATCGCGAAACGGCGCCCGGCCATTTTCGCAATGTCGAATACGCCTCGCTCACCGTCCCGCTGGTGATCAGTTTCGCAGAATCCTTCGCCATCGGCCTTGGTCCTTCAGCGCCGCGTCGAAGGTCGGCGAAAGCGCCCGAACTTCGACATCCACGGAGTGGAAACGAAGCGGACGCGCAGACCCGAGGATGGCGAAACGGTGGACGGTCCTACCTTGCTAACCCAAAAATCGCATCGCACTCAAGATGGCGCTCCAGCTCGGTGGCGATCTCGTCCAGCGCTTTTTCCACGTCCGCGCGATAGTCGATGCCGCCGCCTTTCACGCCGAGGCTTTCCAGGAATCTCGCCCGGCAAGCGTCGGCGGAAAACAGGCCGTGCAGATAGGTGCCAAAAACCTTGCCATCGGCGGAAATAGCACCGTCGTCGATGCCGTTGATCACAGCCGACGGCCGCGCCATGTCCGGCCCGGTGGTGCGGCCGAGATGAATTTCGTAGCCCTCGAGCGCCAGGCCGAACGGCACTGAGCGGGCGCTGACATTGCGCACCGTCTTTTCCGGTTCCATCACCGTCTCGATGTCGAGCAGACCAAGACCTTCCGCCTCGGTGACGCTGCCCTCGATGCCATCGGGATCGCGCACCAGGCGGCCGAGCATCTGGAAGCCGCCGCAAATGCCGACGATATGGCCGCCGCGTTTGCGGTGCGCGAGGAGATCGCGATCCCAGCCATTCTCGCGGAATTTCATGAGATCCCCGATCGTCGATTTGGAACCGGGAATGACCACCAGGCCGGCATCCTCCGGCAAGCGCTGCCCCGGCGGCACGAACACCACTTCGACCTGCGGCTCGGCCTTGAGCGGGTCGAGGTCGTCGAAATTGGCGATGCGGCCAAGCATCGGCACGGCGACCTTCAACGCCCGCTTCTCGCCCGATGCCAGGCGTTCGAGCACGACCGAATCCTCCGAAGGCAATCGCGCCGCCGCCTTCAGCCACGGCACGACGCCAAAGCAGCGCCAGCCGGTGAAGCTTTCGATCGACCGGATGCCGTCGTCGAACAGCGAGACATCGCCGCGGAACTTGTTGATGAGGTAGCCGACGATCATGCGCCTGTCTTCCTCCGGCAGGATCAGATGCGTGCCGGCGACCGAAGCGATGACGCCCCCGCGGTCGATGTCGCCGACCAGGATCACCGGCACGTCGGCGCGTGTGGCAAAGCCCATATTGGCGATGTCGCGACTACGCAGGTTGATTTCGGCCGGCGATCCGGCGCCCTCGACGATGACCAGATCGGCGCCCTCACCGACCTTCGTCCAGGACTCCAGCACGGCGTCCATCAGCCCCGCTTTCATTGTCTGGTAGTCGCGCGCTCGCGCCTCGCCGAACACCTTGCCCTGCACGATCACCTGCGAACCGATGTCGCTCTGGGGTTTGAGCAGCACCGGATTCATATGCACGGTCGGCTGAACACCACACGCCAGCGCTTGCAGCCATTGCCCACGGCCAATCTCGCCGCCGCCGGCGCGGTTGTCGCCGGGAATGTCGGCGACGGCGGCATTGTTCGACATGTTCTGCGGCTTGAACGGCCTGACTTTCAGCCCGCGATTCCTGGCCGCGCGGCAGAGACCCGCCACCAACACGGTCTTGCCGACATCCGAGCCCGTGCCTTGCAGCATGATCGCCTTGGCCATGCTCAGCCCCTGCCCTGCGCGCCGGAAACGGTCGATTTCTGCGCCAGCGGCCCGCCGCGCCAGATGTAGAGCGCCAGCAACGGTTCGCTGCCGGTGCGCATGGCATGGCTGACATTGGAGGCGTGATGGATAATTTCGCCCGCCTGGCGGATGTGAAAGCCGCCCTCGCCCATGCGCCATTCGGTGCCGCCGGTCAGCGGAATGTAGATCTCCTCGGCAATGTGATGATGGTCGGGATAGGTGATGCCGGGCCCCAGGATCAGCAATCCGGCCGCGACCTCTTCATTGGCGAAATGGCCGCGCGTGCCAAACACCTCCAGCCAGCCGTATTTCTGCAAGAACGCTTCACCAAAATCGCTCGCGTTGTAGGTCTGCCCCCAGCACAGATCGTCACGACGCTCCGCCAGCAGTTGCACCAGAGGCTGCGGGTCCGGCGGCGCCAGTTCGACAATGCGGTCGAGCAGACCAAGGCAAGGCAGCGGATGCGCTTCGAGCACGCGCGCCGTCATATTCCAGCCGATCCGGGTCACGGCGTCCCGCACCAGCGCGTTGTCCACGCCCCGGAGATAGGCATGGAAGCGGTCGAGCAATTCGTCGAAATATGTCGGCACGCAATGCTCCGTTGATCCATTCATGCACAGCGGCTGCGCGGCGAGCCGGGTTGCGCGGCGGCATCATTGGTCTAGATTGAGCGGCGCGCAAAGCCAAAAACAACAGGCCAGCAAGCCAACCCCAACTGGGGAAACACAGGGAGCACGCCATGGACGCCGCGGTCGATGCGAGCACCAGTCAGTTCGAACTCAATGAGGAGCAGCGCGCCATCCAGGAGATGGCACAGGCCTTCGCCGCCGATCGCGTTGCGCCCAATGCGCTCGAATGGGACCGGGCAAGACACTTTCCCGCCGATGTAATCCGCGAGACCGGCCCGCTTGGCCTTGGCGGCATCTATGTCAGGGACGATGTCGGCGGCTCGGCGCTCGGCCGGCTCGACGCCGTGCTGATCTTCGAGGCACTGTCGCACGCCGATCCGGCGTTTTCCTCCTTCATCTCGATCCACAATATGGCGGCGTCGATGATCGACCGCTTCGGCGACGACGAGCAGCGCCAACGCTTCCTGCCGAAGCTGACCTCGATGGAATGGCTGGCGAGCTACTGCCTGACCGAGCCGGGCTCAGGCTCGGATGCCGCGGCGCTGACGACGCGCGCGGTGAAGAGCGGCGACGACTATGTGCTTAACGGCGCCAAGCAGTTCATCTCCGGGGCCGGCGACAGCGACCTCTATGTCGTCATGGCGCGCACCGGCGCCGACGGGCCGAAGGGCATTTCCACCTTCGTCGTGCCGAAGGATGCGCCCGGCCTGTCCTTCGGCGCCAACGAGCACAAGATGGGCTGGCACATGCAGTCGACCCGCCAGGTGATCTTCGAGGACTGCAAGGTGCCGGCTGCAAACCTGCTGTCGGGGGAAGGCGCAGGTTTCGGCATCGCCATGGCCGGCCTTGACGGCGGCCGCCTCAACATCGCTGCCTGTTCGCTCGGCGGCGCGCAATCTGCGCTCGACAAGGCGCTGTCCTATACCGCCGAGCGCAAGGCTTTCGGCTCGAAGATCAACCAGTTCCAGGCGCTGCAGTTCAGGTTGGCCGACATGGAGACCGAATTGCAGGCAGCGCGGATCTTTCTCTACGCCGCCGCCTCGAAACTCGACCGCAAGGCGTCGGATGCCGGCAAATGGTCGGCCATGGCCAAGCGCTTCGTCACCGACATCGGCTTCAACGTCGCCAACGAGGCGCTGCAGCTGCATGGCGGTTATGGCTATCTTCATGATTACGGTATCGAAAAACTGGTGCGCGACCTGCGCGTCCACCAGATCCTCGAAGGCACCAACGAGATCATGCGCGTCATCATCGCGCGGGCGTTGATTGGACGGCAGTAGGCAGTAGGCAGTAGGCAGTAGGCAGTAGGCAAAGGATGACCGGCAAGATCAACTCGTACAAGGATCTTATCGTATGGCAGCAGGCGATGGATCTGGCTGTCAGCACCTACTCATTGACCAAGACATGGCCCAAAGAGGAATTGTATGGGCTGACCAGCCAAATCCGCCGTTCAGCAACCTCTATCCCTGCAAACATCGCGGAAGGCTATGGCCGAGACAACCGAGGCTCCTATCAGCAATTTCTCAGGACAGCCCAAGGCTCGCTGAAGGAGTTCGAGACACACCTCCAAATCGCTCAACGCATTGGCGTTGCCACGCATGGGCAAGCTGAGCACCTGCTTCTGGCGGCCGAGGCCATCGGAAAGATGCTTCGCCAACTTGTTATCAAACTCGCACCCGAATAGGTCGCCCTACTGCCTACTGCCTACTGCCTACTGCCTACTGCCTACTGCCTACTCATCATGGAGCACCGCTATGACCACCATCGCCTTCATTGGTCTCGGAAATATGGGCAATCCGATGGCTGCCAATCTCGTCAAGGCGGGGCACGCGGTGCACGGCTTTGACCTGATGCCGGAAAACCTCACCGTCGCCCGCGAGCATGGCGTCATTGTCATGGCGAATGCCGTGGCGGCGGTGAAGGACGCCGATGTCGTGATCACCATGCTTCCCGCCGGCAAGCACGTGCTCTCGGTCTACGAGGACATCGCACCCAAGGCCAAACCAGGCGCCCTGTTCATTGATTCCTCGACCATCGATGTCGAGTCGGCCCGCAAGGCGCATGCCGTAGCAAGGAAGCAAGGGCTGCATTCGATCGACGCCCCCGTCTCCGGCGGCACCGGCGGTGCTGCTGCGGGAACGCTAACCTTCATGGCCGGCGGCGCCAAGGATGCCTTCGCCAAGGCCGAACCGGTCCTGAAGCCGATGGCAGGCCGCATCGTCCATTGCGGCGACGACGGCGCCGGTCAGGCAGCCAAAATCTGCAACAACATGATGCTCGGCATTTCGATGATCGGCGTCGCAGAGGCCTTCGTGCTGGCCGAAAAGCTCGGCCTCTCGCATCAGGCCCTGTTCGACGTTGCCTCGACCTCGTCGGGCCAGTGCTGGTCGCTGACCACCTACTGCCCGGTGCCGGGTCCCGTGCCGGCCTCACCCGCCAACCGCGACTACAAACCGGGCTTTGCCGCGGCACTCATGCTGAAGGACCTGAAACTGGCGCAGGAAGCCGCCCAAAGCGCCGGCGCGGTGACGCCGATGGGGGCCGAAGCGGCCCAGCTTTATGCGCTGTTCAACGCCCAGGGAAATGGCGGCGACGATTTTTCCGGCATCATAAATTTCCTTCGCGGCAGTTCTCTATAAGTTTCGAAATTTGGCAGCGCTTTTCTCGATTTTTATTGCGCGGAAAAATTGCAAATTTAGATTTGCTTAAGCTCTCGATAACCCGGCGGTAACGATGTGCCTATATAACGGATGGCGAGGCGGACACAT
The DNA here is from genome assembly GCF_040320605.1 of Mesorhizobium sp. M0659. Taxonomy (NCBI): domain Bacteria; kingdom Pseudomonadati; phylum Pseudomonadota; class Alphaproteobacteria; order Hyphomicrobiales; family Phyllobacteriaceae; genus Mesorhizobium; species Mesorhizobium sp. M0659. Next base: position 164,600 of record NZ_JAMYPY010000008.1, on the reverse strand, counting down.
CGCATCCGCCCGGCGCTCCGGATCAGGTCTCGCGTACCGGAGCCCGTAAGTTTCGCAAGTGTATTGTTGGCGAAATGCCATGCGTATCTGGCAAAGCCGCGTTCCGATGGAGCGCGGTTTTTTGCGTTTTGCAGTCCTATACTGTTCGGTCTGAATTATATTCCGATTGCAGCGTTCGGAATTGCCTGATGGTCTTCATTGACCAGCACGATCGGTGCGCTGACCCCTTCGACCCTGACGATAAGCAGGCGCACAGTCCGGGCGCCCTGATTGCAAGGCGTCCGGCTGTCGTTCCATCTACTTCTTGCGCAAATCCGCTTGCGCCAGATCCAGCGCTTTGGCGATGCGATCGCAAGCCATGTCGATCGTCGCGCGGGTCCAGATCAGCGGCGGCGACAGGATCATCGTGTCGCCGGTGGCGCGCAGCATCAGGCCTTGCGCGATGGCGTGGTCGCGGACGGTGACGGCGGCACTGCCCGCCGGCAGGAAGCGCTCCTTGGTCGCCTTGTCCTTGACGATCTCGACCGCTCCCATCAGCCCGATCGATCGCACCTCGCCGACCAGTTCGTGGCCGGCAATGCGCTCCTGCAGCGCCTGGGCGAAGTAAGGTCCAGTGTCGTTCCTGACCCTGTCGACTAGGCCTTCTCGCTCCATGATCTCGAGATTCTTCAGCGCCACCGCGCACGCCACCGGGTGACCCGAATAGGTATAGCCGTGGTAGAATTCGCCGCCCTTTTCGACCAGCGTCGCCGCGATACGGTCGCCGACCAGCAGCGCCGACAGCGGCTGATAGCCCGAGGTCAGTGCCTTGGCCGTGGTGATGGTGTCCGGCTCGATGCCGAAGGTCTGCGCCGCAAACCATTCGCCGGTGCGGCCATAGCCGGTGATGACCTCGTCCAGCATCAAAAGCACATCGTATTTGCGGCAGATGCGCTGCACTTCCGGCCAATAGCTCATCGGCGGTATTTTCACCCCGCCCGCTCCCATCACCGGCTCGCCGATGAAGGCAGCCACCTTGTCGGCGCCGGCCTCCAGAATGGCATCCTCGACCGCCTTGGCCGCGCGCAGGCCGAAATCATGGTCGCTTTCGCCAGGCAGCGCCAACTCATAGGCATAGGGCATCATCACATGGACGATGTTGGGAACCGCCCCGCCGAGCTGCTTGTGCATCAAATCCATGCCGCCGAGCGACGTGCCGGCGACGGTCGAGCCGTGATAGGCCGACTTGCGCGAGATGATGCGGTTCTTCTCCGGTTTGCCTTCCAGCACCCAATAGTGGCGCACGAGCCGCAGCGCCGTGTCGTTGGCCTCCGAGCCGGAGGAGCCGTAAAACACCTGGGCGATGCCCTTGGGCGCCAGCTCGGCCAGCTTCTTCGACAGCAGCACGGGCGTCGGCGTCGAGCATTTGAAGAAGGAATTATAGTAGGGCAATTCCTTCATCTGCGCGTAAGCGGCGTCGGCCAGCTCGTCGCGGCCATAGCCGACATTGACGCACCACAGCCCGGCCATGCCGTCGAGTATTTGGGTGCCGTCGGCATCGTAGATGAACGGGCCGTTGGCGTGGGTGATGATGCGCGAGCCGGTCTCGCGCAATTCCTTGTGGTCGGTGAAGGGATGCAGATGATGCGCGGCGTCAATCTGCTGAAGCTGCTTCAGCGAATAATTCTGGTAAGTCATGGGTTTGCTCTTTCCTCTGGAATCAAACCGGCAAGCTGCCGGGGCGACTTCGTCAGAGGACGGCGGGCGGCGAATAGCCGATGCGGGCGCACAGCCTGAGCAGTTCGGCGCGCAGCGTGCGCGGCGACGGTGTCACCGCGACCCCGAAGGCGCCGGATGTGCTCATGTAGACCATGGCGGCAGTCTATGCCGCCCGAGGCCCGGAATTCAAGCGGTGCCGCTCAATACCCTTTGCAGGAACACGTATTTCATGGCGGTTTGCGCCGCTTGCGGCCGGCGGTCGCCGCGTCCGCCATGGCCGCCTTCCGTCTCCTCGAAGAACAACGTCTTGCCGTGACCTGCTTCCTGCAGCTTCGCCGCCATCTTGCGGGCGTGGCCGGGATGGACGCGGTCGTCGGCGGTCGATGTCGTGAGCAGCACCGGGGGATAGACGGCATCGGCCGAGACATGATGGTACGGCGAATAGGCGGCGAGCCACTTGGCTTCTTCCGGTTTTGCCGGATCGCCATATTCGCCGATCCACGAGGCGCCTGGCGGCAGTTCGGTGTAGCGCAGCATGTCGAGCAGCGGCACCTCGATGATGACGGCGCCGAACAGTTCGGGATGCTGCGTCAGGGAAACGCCGGTAAGCAGGCCGCCATTCGAGCCGCCCTGGATGCCGAGGGAAGCAGCCGTGGCTATGCCGCGCCTGACGACGTCCTCAGCCACCGCGGCGAAATCGTCGAAGGCAGTCTGGCGATTGCCCTTCAGCGCGGCCTGATGCCAGGCCGGCCCGAACTCGCCGCCACCGCGGATGCAGGCCTGCACATAGGCGTTGCCCTTTTCCAGCCACAGCCTGCCGCGCACGCCGGCATAGCCGGGCAGCAGCGGTATTTCGAAGCCGCCATAACCATAGAGAAGCGTCGGTACCGGACCCTTCTGGTCGCGCCGCCTGACGACGAAATACGGGATCATGGTGCCGTCCTTCGAGCGCGCCTCGAACTGTTCGGAGACCAGCGGCGCGGCGTCGAACCGCGCCGGCTGCGATTTCACGGTGGCCAGCGTCGCCCCGTCATCGTCCGACCAGATGATCGAACTCGGCGTCAGGAAATCGGTGAAGGAGAAGGAGACGCTGGAACCGAAATGCTCGGCATGCGCGATGCCGACATTGCCGTTCTCGGGCAGCGCCACCGGCTTCAGCGACCAGCGGTCACCGCTGCGCTCGGCGACAACGACCTTGCCGCGCACATTGTCCATCAGATTGATGAACAGCCGGTCCTGAGTGCGGGCAATGCCGGCGACCGAAACACGGTGCGCTGGCGCGAGCATGGTTTCAACAGGGCCCAGGTCGCCGGTGTCCATCCAGTGTTCGAAATCGAAGGAATAGAGGCCGTCCGGCAAGCACTCAGTGCCGCCCGGCGCCGTCCATGGGCTGCGCACCCCGAACACGAACCAGCCCTTGAACAGCGCGGTGTCGGTGACATCGTCCGGCAGCGGGATGCGCCGGTTTTCGCCCGACGGCAGGCGCAGAAAACTGTGCGAGGAGAAGAAGGCGATCGTGCGGGCCAGAAACAAATACTGCCTGTCGCCATCATGCTCGACCCCCGCGCCGGCCGCGAGATCCTGCTTCTCGGCCTCGAAGATCGGCGTCGCCTCCTCCAACCGGGTGCCGCGCTTCCACAGCTTGACGACGCGCGGATAACCGGACTGGGTCTTGTCGTCTTCATTGAAGGCAGCCGAGACAATGACCGTGTCCTTGTCCAGCCAGGAAAAGCCGGATTTCGAGGCGGGAGCGCGGAAGCCGCCCTCGATGAATGATTTGGTCTCGATGTCGAATTCGCGCATCTCGCTGGCATCGCCGCCATCCGGCGACATCGCCACCAGGCAAAGGTTGAAATCGGGGTAAAGGCGGCTGGCGCCGCTGAACACCCACTTCACCCCCTCCTTGGCCGACAGCACGTCGAAGTCGATGATCGTCTCCCACACAGGCTTCTCGGTCTTGTAGGAAGCAACCGTCGTGCGGCGCCAGAGGCCGAGCACATTGGTCTTGTCCTGCCAGAAATTATAGACTTGGCCGTTGAGCGCGGCACCGGCCGCAATGTTGTCCTCGGCCGTCATCAGGTCGAGCGCCGTCTCGAAGGCCGCCTGGTAGGACGGATCGCCCTGTAGTTCGGCCACGGTGATCTCGTTCTGGCGATGCACCCAGTCGAGCGATTCCTTGCTGGTCCGGTCCTCCAGCCAGAGGAACTTGTCCTCCGCGGTGGCATCCGTCTGGCGTTTTGTCATCGATTGGGTCACGCATGGTCTCCAGGCTAGTGGCGGGCAGCCCTGCCTACATCGCGTTGCAAGCGGTTTTATTCAAGATGGTGACGTCAGGTCATCGGGGGAATGCGGCCTCAAACCATCCGCCGGCGCAGGACCGTGGCCACAGCCAGTGCCAGACAAATCGTGCCCAGCGTGATCGGCAGGCCGGAGGCGCCGATCACATCCATGACGCCACCCGCCAGCGGCGGCACCACGATGCCGCCGATGCCCCACATCAGGGAGAAGGCGGCATTGCCGGCGACCAGCGCCGAGCCGGTAAAGCGCTCGCCGAGCTCGATGATCGACATGGTGTAGATGCCATAGGAGACCGCGCCCCAGATAAAGACGCAAGGCCAGATCAACGGCGTCTCGATCAGCAGCGGCAACAGGGCGCAGCCCAGCACCGTCACCACGACGCAGATGAATCGCACCAGACGCGCCGTCAGCCGTTCCGCCAGCAAGCCGAGCGGCACCTGCATGGCGATGTTGCCTGCGATCGTCACCGACAGCAGCGCCGACATGCGCGCTTCCGCGATGCCATAGTGCGTGCCGTAGACCGGCAGCAGCGCCAGCACGCCCTGTTCGAAACCGGCGGCAACGACCACCGCCGACAGCAATAGCCATGCCAGTGGCATGAAGCCCATGACCGAAACCCTGCGCCCGGCTTCGTCGACCTTCGGCAGTTGCGGCAGCACCAGCGCCAGGCAGGCGCCGCAGAAGATGAAGGCGGCGATCCCCACCAGGAATGGCGGCCATCCCACGGTGCCGACAACGAGCAGGCAGAGCGGCCCGGCAGCGAAGCCGGCCGAGATGATGGTTGAATAGACACCCATGACGCGACCGCGGCGCGATGGCGGCGCCAGTGCAATGACCCAGATTTCGCTCAAGACATAGAGCGGGTTGGTCACCACCCCGATCAAGAAGCGCAGCGGAAACCACAGATAGACATTCTGGGTCCAGCCGATCAGCGCAAGCACAATAGCCGAAAGCGCCGCGCAGGTAAGCGCGGTGCGCCCTGCCCCGAACCGGCGCGCCAGTGCCGGGATCAGCGGCGACGAGACAATGAAGCCGATCGGCGTCATTGCCGCCGAGAGCCCGATGATGGCCGGCGAAACGCCTTGGCGTTGCAGGATGAAGCTCAGCAGCGGATAGGACAGGCCTTGCGCGATGGCGAACACCGAGACGGTCGCGATCACGCCGCTGATCGCCGCCCACTGCATCTTCTCGTTGTCAGCTTCCGCCAGGTTCATCATTGGCACCTAAACCAGGCTCAGGACTAGCTTTTCTGTCCGACGCGGGTAAGCCCCGCCCCGGTAAAAACCGTTTGCTCCAGACAAGGCCTGTCATGAGTTTGGGCCTGTCAGGAGTTTTTGGGCCTGTCAGGAGTTTGGCGCTTGAACGATCGGTAAAGCGCGAAGCTCACCAGCAGCGCGTCGAGTCCGGCGATCACCACCGGCAGGCCGAGCGGACCGATGACCTGCATCAGCGCACCGGCGCCGGGCGGGCCGACAATGCCGCCGGCGCCATGGTGTAGACGCCGTAGCCGACAGCGCCCATGACGAGAAGGACGAGCCAGATCGCCGGCGTCGTGATCAGCAACGGCAGCAAAACCGCGCAGGTCGTTGTCGCCAACGCACAGAAGATGATCATCGCCCGCCCGCCGAAACGCTCGGCCAGCAGGCCGAGCGGGATCTGCAGGAAGATGTTTCCCAGCGACAGTGCCATCACCAGGGCCGCCAGCGTCCTTTCGGGCAGGCCATAGGCGGCACCGAAGACCGGCATCAAAGCGTAGGTGCCCTGCTGGACCGCCGCCGAAACCAGCACGGCAAACAACAGCGCCGGCGCCAGCCTGGCGAAACCGAAAAAGCCGCCGGGCAATTGGCCGTCATCCTCGAAGCCGGCGAGGCTTGACGAAACAGCACGAAGGATCGCGGCGCACAGGATGAAGCCGGCCATGCCGACCAGGAAAGGAACCCAGCCCGATATCCCTACCGCGGTCAGGACCAAAGGCCCCGCAGCATAGCCAGCGCCCAGCACGGTGTTGAATGCCCCCATCACCCTGCCGCGGCGCGACGGCGGCGCCAGCGACAGCGCCCATACTTCGCCCAGTATATAGAGCGGGTTGATGACGATACCGATGATGAAGCGGATGACGAACCAGCCCACCCAGTCCTGCAGGTAGCCGATGCCGAGGAAGCACAGCGCCCCAATCAATGAGCAACCCACAGCCAGGTTGCGCGCGCCGACCAGCCGAATGGCTGCCGGCACGAACGAGGCCGAAAGGATCAGGCCAAGCGGCATCATCGCTGCCGACAAGCCGATCAGCGCCGGCGACATGCCTTGCTTCTGCATCAGCAGCGTAAACAGCGGCGAGCTCAGCCCTTGCGCCGCACCGAACATCGCGAGGGCGGCAGTTACGCCGGCAAGCGCCGCCCATTGCGTCCCCGCTTCGCCATCGCTCGAACCGGTCGCAGCCATGATGCCTTCCACATGAATTGCCGGCCCATCCAGCGGCAAACCACTGAGCTAGCGGTTCGATTTAGGGAAAGGAAGGGCCGCGCCTGAAATCCCCTTGCGCCAAGAGCCGCAGTGGGCGCGTCCTGTCCGCTAATCCCCGGCAAGGTTGTCAACTATCGGACTGCCGTTCGGGCATGTCGCTTCCCTCGTCCTAGTGGTCGCCGCCTCCGCAATGGCCGGACAGCCGCCGGTCCATTATGCCGCCCGCTACCAGCATCGTACGAGGACCATCATGACCGCCGCCCTGCATCCAGCCGAACCGCCTTTGGCAACCGACCGGGCCCGTCGCGGTGGCCGTGCGGGCAAGCGCGCCGGCGGCTCGGCCGCCTTCGAACAGCCGGCTTTTCGGCAACTGAGAAATCCGCTAACGCCGACCAAGCTGGTCTCTGACGACGAGCTGGAATCGATCCACCTCGCCTCGCTGCGCGTCTTGAGGGAAATAGGCGTCGACGTGCTGCATGACGAAGCGCGCCGCATGATGAAGGAAAACGGCGCCGATGTCCGCGAGGGCAGCGAGCGCGTGCGCTTCGACAGCGACATGATCCTCGATCTCATCTCCAACTGCCCGTCGGAATTCACGCTCCATGCCCGCAACCCGGCGCACAATGTGCGCTTCGGCGGCAACAATGTGATCCTGTCGATGATGGCGTCGGCACCGAACTGCTCCGACCTCGATCGCGGCCGCCGTCCGGGCAACCAGCAGGACTACCGCAACTTCCTGCGTCTGGCGCAGATGCACAACATCCTGAACTGCACCGGCGGTTATCCGGTCGAGCCGACCGACATCCATCCTTCCGTGCGCCACCTCGAATGCATCCGCGACCTCGCCACGCTGACCGACAAGGTGTTCCACATCTATTCGCTCGGCAAGGAGCGCAATGTCGACGGCATCGAGATCGCCAGGATCGCCCGCGGCATCAGCCATGAGCAGATGCTCGAAGAGCCGTCCGTCTTCACCATCATCAACACCAATTCGCCGCTGAAACTGGATGTGCCGATGATGGAAGGCATCATCCAGATGTCGAGCAAGGGTCAGGTCGTCGTCATCACGCCCTTCACCCTGTCCGGCGCGATGGCGCCGGTGACCATCGCCGGTGCGCTGGTGCAGCAAAATGCCGAGGCGCTGTCCGGCATCGCCTTTGCCCAGATGGTGAGAAAGGGCGCGCCGGTTGGCTATGGCGGCTTCACCTCGAATGTCGACATGAAGTCGGGCTCGCCGGCCTTCGGCACGCCTGAATATATGAAGGCGCAGCTTGTCGGCGGCCAGCTTGCCCGCCGTTACAAGATCCCCTACCGCACCTCCAATACCTGCGCCGCCAACACGGTCGACGCGCAGGCAGCCTATGAAAGTGTGTTCTCGCTGTGGGGCGCCATCCAGGGCGGCGGCAATCTGATGATGCACGGCGCCGGCTGGCTCGAAGGCGGCCTGCGCTGTTCCTACGAGAAGACCATGCTGGACATCGACCTGTTGCAGATGGTGGCCGAGTTCCTCACCCCGCTCGACCTGTCCGACGAAGCGCTCGGCTTCGACGCCATCCAGTCGGTCGGCCCCGGCGGCCATTTCTTCGGCACCCAGCACACGCAGGACCGCTACAAGACAGCCTTCTACTCGCCCATCCTCTCCGACTGGCGCAATTTCGAGACCTGGGCCGAAGCCGGATCGCCGACCGCGCTGGAAAAGGCCAACAAGGTCTGGAAGGAGCGGCTGGCATCCTACGAGGAACCCTATATGGACCCGGCGATCCGTGAAGAGCTCAACGACTTCGTCGAAAAGCGCACGGCCGAAGGCGGCGCGCCGACCGATTTTTGATCGGCAAGCAACTGGCGGCATCCCGCCAACCGACACACCTGATTCAATTTACGCAAAAACGGACCTATCTCTCATGAAATCTCACGTTAAAGCGGTTGTCATTGGCGGCGGCGTCGTTGGCTGCTCGGTGCTCTATCACCTGGCCAAGGCCGGCTGGACCGACATCATGCTGATCGAGCGGTCCGAGCTCACCTCCGGCTCGTCCTGGCACGCAGCCGGCGGCTTCCACACGCTGAACGGCGATCCCAATGTCGCCAAGCTGCAGGCCTACACGGTGCAGCTCTACAAGGAGATCGAGGAAATCTCCGGCCAGTCCTGCTCGCTGCATCTGACCGGCGGCGTGATGATGGCCGATACGCCCGAGCGCATGGATTTTCTGCGCCTGGCCCACGCCAAGGGCCGCTATCTCGGCATGGACACCGAACTGATCACGCCCTCCGAAGCCAAGGCGATGTTCCCGCTGATGGACGAGACCAATTTCGTCGGCGCCATGTGGGATCCGGTCGAAGGCCATCTCGATCCCTCCGGCACGACGATCGCCTACTCCAAAGCGGCCAAGAAGCTGGGCGCCGAGATCGTGCTGCGCAACCGCGTCGTCGAACTGACGCAGGAAGTTGACGGCACCTGGAACGTCGTCACCGAACAGGGCACCGTCCACGCCGAGCATGTCGTCAACTGCGGCGGCCTGTGGGCGCGCGAGATCGGCCGCATGGTCGGCGTCGAACTGCCGGTGCTGGCCATGGAGCACATGTACCTGCTCACCGAGCCGATGCCCGAGGTCGAAGAGTTCAACAAATCGACCGGCCGCGAGATGATCGGCGTGCTTGACTTCAAGGGCGAGATCTACACCCGACAAGAGCGCAACGGCATCCTGCTCGGCACCTATGAAAAGGCCTGCAAGCCATGGTCGCCGGTCAACACGCCGTGGGATTTCGGCCATGAACTGCTGCCGCCCGACCTCGACCGCATCGCGCCGTCGCTGGAGATCGGCTTCAAGCATTTCCCCGGCATCGAGAAAGCCGGCATCAAGCAGATCATCAACGGCCCCTTCACCTTCGCGCTCGACGGAAATCCGCTGGTCGGGCCGGTGCAGGGCCTGACCAATTTCTGGTGCGCCTGCGCCGTCATGGCCGGCTTCAGCCAGGGCGGCGGCGTCGGCCTCGCGCTGTCCAACTGGATGGTGCATGGCGATCCCGGCTTCGACGTCTGGGGCATGGATGTCGCCCGCTTCGGCGAGTGGGCCGGCCTGCGCTACACCAACGCAAAGGTGCGCGAAAACTATTCGCGCCGCTTCTCCATCCGCTTCCCCAATGAAGAGCTGCCGGCTGCGCGCCCTGCACAAACCACCCCGCTCTACGACACCATGCTCGCCAACAACGCCGTCATGGGCGATAGCTGGGGCCTGGAGACCCCGCTGTGGTTCGCGCCGAAGGGCAAGGAGCCGAAGGACGTCGTCTCCTTCCACCGCTCCAACGATTTCGGTCCTATCGGCGAGGAAGTGCGCGCCACGCGCGAACGCGTCGGCGTCACCGAAATCGCCAATTTCGCCAAATACGAAGTGTCGGGACCTGCGGCTGAGGATTTCCTCAACCGGCTGATGACCAACCGCATGCCGAAGATCGGCCGCATCGTGCTGACGCCGATGATCAACGAGTTCGGCAAGTTGATCGGCGACTTCACCATCGCCAAGGCAGGCGAAGACAGATTTATGATCTGGGGTTCGTCCGCCGCGCAGAAGTACCACATGCGCTGGTTCGAAAAGCACCTGCCGAAGGATGGTTCGGTGCGCATCCACCGCTTCGATCAGACGCTCGTCGGCCTGTCGATCGCCGGGCCGAAATCGCGCGACCTCTTGCAGAAGCTGGTCGATGTCGACATCTCGACCAAGGCGTTTCGCTTCATGGATTTCCGCGAAATGGCGGTCGGCGGCGCGCCCTGCATGGTCAACCGCATCACCTATACCGGCGATCTCGGCTATGAAATCTGGATGGCGCCGGCCTATGAGCGTCTGGTCTACAAGGCGATCAAGGACGCCGGCGAGGAGTTCGGCCTCGTCGATTTCGGCATGCGCGCTTTGCTCTCCATGCGCCTGGAGAAGAACTTCCCGACCTGGTACCGCGAGCTGCGCCCGATCTACGGCCCGTTCGAAGGCGCGATGGACCGTTTCATCAAGCTGGAGAAGAACGACTTCATCGGCCGCGAAGCCGCCGCCAAGGAACAGGCGGAAGGGCCGAAACTGCGCCGTGTCTCCTTCATCGTCGATGCGGCCGACGCCGATGTCATGGGCGACGAGCCGATCTGGGCCAAGGTCGGCAAGGACTATGGCACGGTGGAAAAGCCGCATGGCTATGGCGCGCCGCGCTTCGACATGGCGGGCAAGGAAGTGCGTGGCTCGAAGGCTGCCGAAGGCGCTTCCGCCGTGCGCGGCATCGTCGACGGCGACTGGCGCGTGGTCGGCTGGGTCACCTCGGGCGGTTATGCGCACTATGTGCAGAAATCGATGGCGCAGGGCTATGTGCCGGCGGCACTCGCCGAGGACGAAAGTGCCGGACTGTTCGAGATCGAGATCCTCGGCCACCGGCGTCCGGCGCGTATCAATGTCGAGGCGCCCTTCGACCCCAGCGGCGAGAAGATGCGGACCTGAAAAGGCGACAGGGAGCGTGAGATCGTGTAAGGGGCCTTCGGCAGTTGGCCGCAGGCATTTCCCTCGATGAGAAGACGATCCCCTTGCAGTATCTAGAGAAATGGACGGACTGGCTCGGCGAAGGCAAGGTCGGTCCCTTCAACGCCGCACTGGTCTGCGTCGCGGTCTATTGCGTCGTCCAGATCGTGGTGATGGCGCTGCTGTCCCATGTCGTGGGAACCGGTGTCGGCGTCGACGATTCCGAACAGCTGATGTACATGCGCTACCTCTGGGCTGGCTATGGCGGCTCGCAGCCGCCGCTCTACACCTGGCTCGCCCGCCTCGTCACCGCCGTGGTCGGAACGAACATCCTCGCGCTCAAGATCGTGAAGTACCTACTGATCGGAGCGGCGCTGGCGTCGGTTTTCATCGCTGTCCGCCGCCTGGGCTATTCCAGCCGCGCTGGCGCCGCCGCATTGTTCGGCCTGCTGTTGTTTCCGCAGATGGTGTGGGAGATGCAGCACGCCCTCACCCACTCGATCGCCGCTTTCTGTTTTTCAGTGGTGCTGTTTCTTGCGCTCGTCGAACTGGTGCAGCGGCGTTCCCTGGCCACCTATGTGCTGTTTGGCGTGGCGATGGCCGCCGCCATCCTGTCGAAATACAACAACGCGATCTTTCTCGGCGCGCTGATCCTGTCCACCCTGTCGCTGCGCGAAACGCGCGGCGTCATCCTCAACCGCCGGTTTTCGATCAGCCTTGTCGTGGCGGTGCTGCTTTGCCTGCCGACGCTCTACTGGAACCTGACCTACACCGACCAGCTGCTGTCGCACAGCAGCGGCTTCGGCATGGGCAGAGGAGAAAGCGCCATACAAACCGCATTCTACGGAATGCGCGGACTGGGCAAGGCTATCCTGTATTTCGCCGTGTTGCCGGCCGGCATATTCGTCGCGGCTTTGCTCATCGCATGGAAAAAGCCGGCGCCGGCTCTGCAACCGGCGCCATGGACCGAGAAACTGGTGTGGCGCACCATCGCTTTTGCCCTGGCGATGACCATCGTGCTCGTCCTGGCGAGCGGGACGACGCAATTTCGCGATCGCTGGATGCTTCCCATTCTTGTGTTGCTGCCGGTCGCGCTGGCCTTGCGGATGGATGCCAGAGGCGACAAGGGAAGGAAGGTGCAGGACGTCGTCGTCTTTGTCGGCGCAACGCTTGCCATCCTCGTGCTGCCGGTGACCTGGTACACGCACCTCAATGGCGGCGACAGCCGCGGCAGCATCGTGCGTGTCGACTACCAGTCGCTCTATGGCCAGCTGACGGCAAACGGTCCGGTTCGCACGGCGATATCGAGCTGGCACTGGGTGGGAAATCTGCGTCTTGTCGATCCCGATCTGGTCGTGCTCGACGACGAGATGCCGGACTTCGGCCATTTGCTGATCGAGCCGGCGGTGCTCGTGATGGCCAATGACAAGGAACCTCCCGAGGGCATCCTGCGGGCCTTGAGCGAGGCCGGCTATGTCGCTGACGGCTCGCCGCAGCAGTTGGTCGTTCCGATGCTGTTCGACAGCGAGCCGCCCACCCGCACGCTGACGGTCACGCGGCTGAAGAAAGCGGCCGCGGGCGCAGCGCCACAGTAAGTCGGCAGGGAGGCGTCGGGTGGAGAAACAAGGGTTCGGTCGTCATCGCAAGATCATGCCGTTCGAGCCCGGCTCCGTCGAAGCCTTGCGCGAAACATCGCGCCAGAAGGCGGCGTCGCTGAACCAGCATGTGCTGGGCTATGGCGCGCTGGCTGAAGCCGAATGGCAAGCGGCAGGCATCGCCGCGCCCGATCTTGCCGCGATGCGCAAATACCGGCTCGAGCGCCTCCGCGCCGAACTGAGGCGCCGAAACTACGCCGGCGCGCTGCTCTACGACCCCGTCAACATCCGCTACGCCACCGATTCGACCAACATGCAGCTGTGGGTCGCGCACAATCCGACCCGCCACTGCTTCGTCGCCACTGAGGGACCCGTGGTGCTGTTCGACTATTTCTCCTGCGAGCATCTGTCCGATCATTCCGGCGTCGTCGACGAGGTGCGGCCGGCAGTGTCGTGGATGTATCTCTATGGCGGCGAGCTGACCGAGCACAAAGTCCGCCGCTGGGCGGCCGGCATCGCCGATCTGGTCAAGGAGCATGGCGGCGGCAACAGCCGCATTGCGGTCGACCACATCAACCCGGAAGGCGTCGAGGAACTCGCCCGGCTCGGCATTTCGATCGGCAATGGCGAAGCGGTGATGGAAAATGCGCGGCTGATCAAATCGCCGGACGAGATCCTCGCCATGCGCCGCGCAATCGTCGCTTGCGAAGCGGCGATGGGTGAAATGGAGAAGGCGCTGACGCCGGGCATTTCCGAAAACGAATTGTGGGCCGAACTCCACCGCGGCAACATTGCGCGCGGCGGCGAATGGATCGAAACCCGGCTGCTTGCCTCGGGGCCGCGCACCAATCCGTGGTTCCAGGAATGCTCGTCGCGGGTGATCGAGGAAGGCGACCTCGTCGCCTTCGACACCGACCTGATCGGTCCCTACGGCTTCTGCGCCGATCTCTCCCGCACCTGGCTTTGCGGTGACGCGAGGCCGTCGAACGAGCAGCGCGACCTGTTCCGCATCGCCGCCGACCAGATCGCCCAGAACACGCAATTGATGCAGCCCGGCATATCCTTTCGCGACCTGGTCGAACGCTCCGTGGTGCCGCCGGGAGATTGCTTCCCGACACGCTACGGCGTGCTCTATCACGGCGTCGGCCTGGCCGACGAGTACCCGACCCTGCCGCATGCAAGCGACTGGACGCCGGACACGCCCGACGGCGCGCTGGAGCCGGGAATGGTGCTGTGCGTGGAAAGCTATATCGGCCGTCTCGGCGGCCATGAGGGCGTCAAGATCGAGGAACAGATCCTGATCACCGCGACCGGTAACGAGCAGCTTTCAACCTACAAGCTGGATGCGAGGCTGCTCGGCTGATCCGGCAAGCGCCTCGCGCAGAGCCTTGAGCGTCTTTTCCGGCGTCGTCCTGGCGGTGATGTAGGGCAGGCCTTTGCGCCTTGCCGTCCAGCCGACGACCTTCACGGCGTTTGCCGCAGGTTCGAAACGCTGCGCCAGCGCCCAGCTCTCACAGTCGATGGCAGCTATATCCGCCTTGCCCTCGGCGACCGCGACGATCGAGCCGCGATGGCCACCGCTTTCGCTGCGCGAGGAAAAGATATCCAGGCTTTCGCCGGCGGCCTGCAGATCGCGCGCCAGTGCAATGATGCCCGACATCGAATCGAGGCTGTTGTAGGTAAAACGCTTGCCGCGCATCAGATCGAGCGGCAGCGAGGCTTTGCCATCCGCGGGCGAGCGAACCTCCGGTCCCTCGCCCGTCCGCATCACCAGCGCGCTCGAATAGAGTTCGCCTTCGCCGCCCTCGTAAGCGTCGTAGCTCGGCTGGCCGACCACCTGCACATGCTTGCTCAGGCCGAGTTCCATCGGCCCCCAGCAGGTCTGCGCGAACAGCAGCGCCGGATGCAGCCAAAGCTGGTGATGGTCGAGTTCGTCCGGCGGCAGTATCGCCGGATCGGGCGCGATCAGTCTGCCCTCGGCGTCGTGGATACCGCCCGGCACCGGCGGCAGGTCGCCATTGCGGCGCACGATTGTCTGCGGCCCATCGACGCCCTTGTGCCGAAAAGCATCGCGCAACGCTGCCCATTGCGCGTCGACCTCGCCGCGCACTTCGGGCCAGTCGTACATCGGCAATGCCGCAACCAAATCACTCATGCCGACACTCAATCATCATGGCTCGGGAAAGGATCGCAAAAACGCGGCGTCCAATCAGAATTGGCCGACACGGGTTCGGGAAGTCCGGGGATTATTCCTTCGGCGGCTCGGCCGGAACCGGCGCGCTGCCAAGCCCGCTGATGCTGCGCGCCCTGATGCGCGGCTTGAACGCCCTGCCCGGCTCGGGCTGGCGGCGCAGCACCGGGTGCACGATCGGCTCCTTGGCCTTGAAGGCGTAGGCTTTGATCAGTGCGAAATAGTTCGGATAGGCGTAGCCATTGTTCATCCGCAGCCACTCGTCGCGGCGGTCGGCAAACAGTTTTGGCAGCCTGTACCAGGCAACAGTCGGGGTCTTGTGGTGAACGAAGTGCAGATTGTTGTTGAGGAACAGGAACGACAGCGGCGAGCGCTCGATGATCACCGTGCGTCCTTCAGGGTGCTCGGACCACTGATGTTCGGCGAAAGTCCGGACCGCGATCAGCGACTGGCCGAGCCAGACCGGCACCAGAATGTAGAGCCATACCGGAATGCCGAAGCCGAACTGCACGATCGGCACCACGATGGCGAGGCCGATCGCATGCAGCAGCCATGCCTTGCCGATCGCCTTATCGCCGGCAATCACATGCCTGGCGTCGTCGACGAAGAAACCGATGCAGGACAGCCAGGGGCCGAGAAAGAAACGGCCGGCCATGGTGTTGTTGATCTTGAGCAGGAATTTCATCGTCGGCGGCAGATCGTCATGCATCCACAACGCCTGGTAATAGCTCTCGGGATCGTCGAGCGGATCGGTCAGGCGCTCGTCGGCGTGGTGGCGCAAATGGAGCGTCTTGAAGCGACGGAACGGCCAGACCAGGCCGATCGGCAGGAAGACCAAGGCTTCGTTGATGAGCGCGCTGCGCGTCGGATGGCCATGCAGCACTTCGTGCATGATCGACGACTGCAAGGCCAGGATGAAGCCGAGGAGAAGAAGTGCCGGGGTCGGATAAGAGGGCCAGAGCAGGAGCCCGGCAGCGAGCCACATTCCGTAACAGAAGAAAGCGAGGACCACGGTCGGCCACTCGATGGCCGCTGCGTCGCGTCGCTTGATGCGCTTGCCTGTCATGCTATCGACCACTGTCCCTCAGTCGCCGGAATTGTTCCTGACAGCATAGTGTCAGGAGAAGCGATTCCGCTCAACGAGACAAAGTGTACAAAATGTTGCGATTGCGCATTTTTGACCGCAGATGTTATGCATTGTAAACAACCCTACGGATTCATTTACGCTGGAAATGCTGATTCGACGGCTCGGGCGCAAATTTTTCCTAAGAGAGTGCGGAGAACGAACAGTGGACAAACGGGACCTTTCGGCAATCTTCCGGGAGCGCCTGAAGCTGCTCCTGACACGGTCCGATCTCAACCAGTCGGCTTTCGCGTCAGCAGTCGGCATCGACCGGTCGGCGCTGTCGCAACTGATGTCCGGCGCCTCGACGCGCCTGCCACGTGCCGAAACGCTGCTCAACATCGCCGCCGAATTCAAGATCTCGCTGGACTGGCTGCTCGGCCTCTCCCAGGATGAAGGCGTCACCGGCGAAATCCGCGAAAGCCTGGAGATCGAAGAGGCGCCCGACGGCTTCGACCGCACGCTGCTCGCCAAATGGTTCGCCGAGGCCGCAGGCACCAAGATCCGCTATGTGCCGGCCGGCATTCCCGATCTCCTGCGCACACGCCAGCTGGTCGACTACGAAGCCAACATCACCAACCGCAGCCGTCTGGCGCAGGCCAGCGAGACGCAGTACCGCATCGAGTACAACCGGCGCCCTGAGACCGACATGGAGGTCTGCATGCCGCGCCATACGCTGGAGATTTTCGCCCGCGGCCTGGGCGTCTGGGACCGCTTTCCCGAGGCTGACCGCCGGCAGCAGCTTGCCCATATGGCGACGCTGCTTGACGATCTCTACCCCACCTTCCGCCTGTTCCTCTATGACGGCCGCATGCGCTATTCGATCCCGCTGACAATCTTCGGTCCCTACCGCGCCGCCATCTATGTCGGCGACATGTATGTCGTGCTGAATGCCACCCAGCCGGTACAGGCGCTGACCCAGCATTTCGACAATCTGATCCGGGCCGCCGACATCAACCCGCATGAGGCCGCCGCCTACGCGCGCAATCTGGCCGGCGCGTCATTTCCATCGGGTTCTGCCTGATCGCCAACGCCCCGGAAAGGTGAACCGCGCGGCAATTGCAGGTCGCAAACACATTGACTGGACATAAAGACTTCTTTATATCCTTATTCCATTCAAAATCTGAAAGCCGATCCGATGACCGCGAACAATCCCATCGATGCTCTGCTGGCCGAAAAGGGCGTGCTGCTCGCCGATGGCGCCACCGGCACCAATCTGTTCGCCATGGGTCTGGAGGCCGGCGAAGCGCCGGAGTTGCTGAACGAGACAGCGCCCGACACCATCACCAGCCTGCACCAGAATTTCGTCGACGCCGGCGCCGATATCATTCTCACCAACTCGTTCGGCGGCACGCGGCACCGGCTGAAGCTGCACCATGCGCAGGACCGCGTGCATGCGCTGAACAAGCGCGCCGCCGAGATTGCCCGCGCGGTCGCCGACAAGGCCGGCAGGAAAGTCATCGTCGCCGGCTCGGTCGGTCCGACCGGCGAGTTGCTGGTGCCGCTCGGCGCCATGACCTATGACGAAGCGGTCGAGGCTTTTGCCGAGCAGATCGAGGGTCTCAAGGAAGGCGGCGCCGAAGTCGCCTGGATCGAGACCATGTCTGCGCCGGACGAAATCCGTGCCGCGGCGGAAGCCGCCATTCGCGTCGGCCTGCCCTACACCTATACCGGTTCGTTCGACACTGCCGGCCGCACCATGATGGGCCTGCTGCCCAGGGATATCCACGGCGTCGTCGACGGACTTTCAGAGACGCCGCTCGGTGTCGGTGCCAATTGCGGTGTCGGCGCCTCCGACATCCTGGCCTCGCTGCTCGACATGACCGAGGCGAAGCCGGAAGCGACGGTGATCGTCAAGGGCAATTGCGGCATTCCCGAATTTCGTGGCACCGAGATCCATTATTCCGGCACGCCGGAGCTGATGGCCGACTATGTCCGGCTGGCGGTGGATGGCGGCGCGAAGATCATCGGCGGCTGCTGCGGCACCTCGTTCCAGCACCTTGCCGCCATGCGCAAGGCGCTCGACGCGCACACCAAATCCGAACGCCCGACCGTCGCGGGGATCGTCGAGCGCATCGGTCCGATGCGCAACAAGGTGGCGACGGAAAACACCGCCGAGACCAGCGAAGCCCGCCGCGAACGCCGCCGCAGCCGGGCCTGATATCGAACTTATTCGCTGTTTTCAGCGTAACGCGATAGCGCCGTCGTGAAATCCAGGGCGGTGCTGTCGGCGCTTTCATTCATCGTCACCAGGTCACCCGATGACTGCGGATTGCCGATCTGCTCCAGCATGACGCGAAAGCGGTCATTGGTCAGCGCCGACTTTGCGGTATTCCGGGCTGCGTCGACGTCATCCATGATGCGCCTGGATTCTGGCGACAGCGTTCCCGACGCCTGCGTGTGTCTCACCGCCGGCGTCGTGTTTCCAATGTTCATGATCTGCAATTCCCGGCTCCCCAAGCCCAGTCCCTAACCATGGGATAACATTCGGAGCATTGCGATGACGTTCCGGAAAAGCCACACAATTTAATGATCGGCCGGACATCGCCAGTACCCGGAAAAAAGGCCGGCAGGGTTTCCCCCGCCGGCCTGCCTCACCCGCCCGTAGCCGGTTCCCCGTATCAGAACGACCCCCGTCTGAAAGGAACCGGCGTTATTGCCACTACCGGTTACCGCCCAGCGCCGAGGCAAGGCGCACAAGCGAAAGGAACTCGGACCTGTACCCAAACGGGTCGGCTCCTCGGGCGGCGGTGGCAATCTCAATGATCTTGTCGTAGCCGAACTTCGCGGTCGCATCCTCGTCGCGCAGCTTCTGGCCGAAGGCGGCGACAGCGACGGAGAAACGCTGGTCGGTGCTGGCCTGGTCGAAGGACGCGACCTCGTTGGCCGAGGTCACCGGCGTGGTGATCAGCTTCGAGACGTCTTCGTTCGGCAGCTTGTAGCGGATCTTGACGAATGCATATTCGTCGGCATTGGCGACGCCGCCATTGTTGACCGTCGCCTGGCCGTAGCGCAGCGGATCCATCTGCTCGCCGCCACTGCCCTTCGGCGTGATCTCGTAGATGGCGGTCACCGAATGACCGGAGCCGATATCGCCGGCATCGACGCGGTCATTGTTGAAGTCCTCGCGGTTCAAGGCGCGGGTTTCATAGCCGATCAGCCGGTACTCCGAGACCTTGTCTGGATTGAACTCGACCTGGATCTTGACGTCCTTGGCGATGGTGAACAGCGTCGAGGAGGCATCCTCGACCAGAACCTTCTCGGCCTCGGCCAGCGTGTCGATATAGGCGGCGGTGCCGTTGCCGTTCTGGGCGATGGTCTGCATCATCTGGTCGTTCAGATTGCCGCGGCCGAAGCCGAATACCGACAGGAGCACGCCGGTCTTGCGCTCCTGCTCGATCAGCCGCTTCAGATCGTCGTCATCGGTCTGGCCGACATTGAAGTCGCCGTCCGTGGCCAGCATCACACGGTTGATGCCGTCCTTGACGAAGGACTGCTGGGCAAGCCTGTAGGCTTCCTTGATGCCCGCCTCGCCGGCCGTCGAGCCGCCGGGCGACAGATTGTCGATGGCGTTGAGGATCTTGTCCTTCTCGGTAACCTTGGTCGGCATCAGCACGGTGCCGGCGTCACCGGCATAGGTGACGATCGAGATGGTGTCGTCCGCCTTGAGCTTGCTGACCAGCAGCCGGAAAGCCGACTTGAGCAGCGGCAGCTTGTCAGGCTCGTCCATCGAACCCGAGACGTCGATCAGGAACACCAGATTGGCCTTGGGCTGCTCGACCGGCTTGATGTCGAAACCCTTGATGGCGACGTGCATCAGCTTGGTGTGCCCGTTCCACGGTGTCGGCATGACGCTGACGGTCGAATTGAACGGCGTCGAAGCCGAGTCCGGCCCCTTCCAGTCATAGGGGAAGTAATTGACCATCTCCTCGACGCGCACCGTGTCGGCCTGCGGCAGGTAGCCCTGCTTCAGCGAGCCGCGGACGAAGGAATAGGAAGCGGTGTCGACGTCGATCGAGAAGGTCGAGACCGGATCCTGAAGGGCTGCATGCACCGGATTGGTCTTGAAATCCTCGACGCGGTCGCGGTTTGGCTCCTGCGGCGCTATCTGGTCGGCCGGCATCGTCGAAGGCTGCGCCAGGTACTTGGACTCGGTCGCGCCGGCCATGCGGTCGACCCGCGCGCCGCCGGCCGGAGCAGCGGTGCCGTCAAGCGAAAACTCGCGGCTCTCAACTGGCGCAGGCTCGGCCAACACGCCGCGCCCCAGCGCATCCTGCTGCGCAGGGGCGACAGCAACGGTCGATTCGGGCTTCGGCGGCGCGGGCGGCGTAAGCGTCGTAGTGGTGTCGCGGCTTCGCACATCGGCGTCGGCCTTCTTGTCGCCTTCAGGCGCCTGCTTTTCTTTTACCGGCGCGTTGATCGCCGGCCCATTGGTTGCCGGCTTGTCGGCCAGCGTCTCAGTGATCTTCTCGTCGCTACCGAACGGCAACGGCTGTTCCCTCAGGATGTGGAAGGTGGCGTATCCGGCGATCGGCAGGGCGACGAGCCCGGCAATGGCTGGCGTGGCGATGAGTTTCTTTTGCATGATCTCGCTCCAGAGCTTTTGTGCTCGCTCTGTGAGACGAAGCCCGCCGACCGATCCTTGGGTGACGGCAGAAATATTTTCCTGATCATAGGCGCGCATGGCGGCTTCGAAGGCGCGTGTCTTCGCGCTCTCGCCCGGCGCCGGTACTGCTGCGTCGCGCAGCCTGTTGAGTTCGTTGTCGTCGACCATGGTCACACTTCCCCGGCTGAACGCATCAACGTCTTCAGCCGTTTCTTCGCTTCATGGATGTGCCAGGAAACCGTCGTCTCCGAGATTGCCATCGCCTCGGCGGCGGCCGCATGGCTCAAACCTTCGCCATAGACCAGAAGTACTGCATCGCGCTGCTTGTCCGGCAATTGCCGCACCGCTGCCCAGAGCGCCTCAGTCGGATCTTCGGGCTCGGCGGATGCCTCTCCCGATATCATGCTGTAGGCGCCGAAAGCCTCGGTCTTGACGTTTTCGCGCGTCGTCTTGCGCATCATGTCGCGCGCCGCGTTCAGCGTCACGGAATAGAGCCATGTCGTAAACGCGCCGCCGCCGCGGTAGTCGCGGATCGCCTTGCCGAGACGGACACAGACCTCCTGGGCGATGTCTTCGGCATCGGCCTTCTTTCCGCACCAGCGATAGGCGGCGCGATAGACGAAGTCGTAGTGCCGCTCCAGCAATTTGCCGAAGGCACCCCTGTCTCCGCCCTTCGCCCGCCCGATCAATTCGGCGTCGGAGGCTTCGCTTTCATCCAGCATCATCGCCATCATTTGCCTGTTGGACGAAGGCTAATGGCCAATCCTTGGGGTTATGGAAAGATTTTTTTCCGAGGCGACGGATGCACGCGCAACAGGTGCGCTGAGATTCAGGTGAGGCCGAGCCGAAAACGATGGATTTCGAGAACCGGAGTGGAGCGTACTTTTGGTACGCGAGCACCGGAAGCACTGAAAGCCGTCGTTTGCAGGCCGGCCTCACCTGAATATCAGCACACCTGGCCCGAGGCCCAGCCGGACGACCAAGCCCACTGAAAATTATAGCCGCCCAGCCAGCCCGTGACATCGACGACTTCGCCGATGAAAAACAGCCCCGGCACGGATTTCGCCTGCATCGTCTTCTGATCGAGCCCGTTGGTATCGACACCGCCAAGCGTCACTTCCGCCGTGCGGTAACCCTCGGAGCCGGCCGGCTTGATGCGCCAGTCGTTGACGGCGGCTTCGACGGTTTTCATTTGCAGGTCTGTCAAATCAGCGAGATTGCCATCGATCCCACTGCGCTCGGCGACTGCTTGCGCAAGGCGCTTCGGCAAATGGTTTGCAAGCACCGTCTGCACCGCTTGCCTGCCGTTGACGCGCCGGGCGGCGCGAAGCAGTTCCGCCACATCCCTCCCCGGCAGCATGGCGATGCGGATCTCGTCGCCCTCGCGCCAATAGGACGATATTTGCAGGATGGAAGGCCCGCTCAAGCCGCGATGCGTAAACAGCATCGCTTCTGAAAACCGCGTCTTGCCGCAGGCGACTTCGGCATCGACGGCATTGCCGGCCAAAGGCGCCAGCCGCTCCAGCGTTCTTGCGTCGAAGGTAAGCGGCACCAGCGCCGGCCGTGTTTCCACCACCGCAAGGCCGAATTGCGCCGCAAGCTCGTAGCCGAAACCGGACGCGCCCATTTTGGGGATCGACTTGCCCCCGCAAGCCACGACTAACGAGCTGCAAGCGACGCGGCCAGCGGAGAGCGTCAGCACAAACCCGTCCGCGGTCTTGCTGACGTTCCTCACCTCGGTCGACAACGCCAGTTCCACACCCCAATCCTGCATGTCGGAAACCAGCATGTCGATGACCTGGCGCGCCGAGCCGTCGCAAAACAGCTGTCCCAGCGTCTTCTCGTGATAGGCAATGCCATGGCGTTCGACGAGCGCGATGAAGTCGCCTTGCGTGTAGCGGCTGAGCGCCGAAATGCAGAAATGCGGATTGCCGGAGATGAAATTCTTCGGGCTGGTGTGGATGTTGGTGAAATTGCAGCGGCCACCGCCGGAGATGCGGATCTTCTCGCCGGGCTTTGCCGCGTGATCGAGCACCAGGACCGAGCGGCCGCGCTTGCCCGCCTCGATGGCGCACATCATTCCGGCCGCACCGGCGCCGATCACCACGACATCATAGGATTGCATCAGGCTGTTCGTTCCCGCTCGACTGGCGCTGTTTTAACAGGCCGCGCCAATCGTGCAGTCTCTACCCGTTCGTTGCGACTTCAGGCAACGCCTCGTTAGATCAGCGTCTCGGCGAACAGCGTCGTCAGTCGCTTCCAATGACGTTCGGCGCCGGCCGCGTTGAAGACGCTGTGGTCCGACACGCACCAGCCATGCGCCATGCCGGCATAGTTTTCGATGGCGTGGTCGACCTCCGCCACGCGCAGCGCCTCGACCAGCCGCGCCGACTGCTCCGGCGGAAAGCTGCGGTCGACGCCCGATGTCCCGACATAGACGCGCGCCTTGATCATTGCGGCCTTGCGGTGCGGGCTGTCGGCGGCATCGCTGGCCAGATTGCCGCCATGGAAGCTCGCCGCCGCCACGATGCGATCGGGATAGGTTGCAGCCGCATTCAAAGCCCGCGCCCCGCCCATGCAGTAACCGACGACACCGACCGGTCCGGTGACACCTTCAGCGGTAAGCGTGTCGAGGAACGCCCTGCTGTCGCGGATGGTCATGTCCTGTGTCGTGCCGTGGACCAACGCCGTCAGCGCGACCTTGGTCTCCTCGACGAAGAAAGCGGTCTTGGGCTCGAACGGCCCGTAGGGTGCTTTGCGATAGAAAAGATCCGGCACCAGCACGGCATAGCCCTCGCCTGCCAGCCGTTCCGCCATTGCGTCGAGCGCCGGTCGCGGACCGAAAGCGTCCATATAGAGAATGATGCCGGCCCTGGACGAGGAAGCGGTCGCCGAGCGGAACAGCCCGGCTTTCGCCACGCCGTCCCCGGTCTTGATCTCAATGTCCTGCTTCGCCATGGCCCGCTCCGTTAAATGTCGTGCGATACATATAAGCAGGCACCGTCAGGGCAAGCCGTTCCCTGACAATCCCGTTCAACACTTTGTGCGGGCTTTCGACCCGGCTACAGGCCGGCAAACGCCGTCATGTGAAAGGCCTGAACCTCAGGCGGATAGCGATGGGCCGTGCCATACGGACAGGCGTTGCGGTCGAGGCAGCCGCCGCCGCGGCATGGTTCGCCCTTCGATCCCCGCACATGCGCCAGGCAAGCCTGATGAGCGAAACCATCCGCGGAATAGGCGTCAACCGGACAGGATTTCAGGCAAGGTTTTGCAACACAGGCGTCGCAAAGGTGAATCGCTTCGCGACGTTCAGGAAGCGCGATCTCATCCTCGAACAGCAACGCGCCGCGATAGGCATGCCAGAGCCCGTACTGCGGATGCATCAGGATGCCCAGCGGCGACGGTCTCAGCCCCTCCGCTCGCATCGCCCATTGCTGGAACGGCAGATAAGGTCTGTCCGAAGGCGAAACGGCGCGCGCGCCGAATTTCTCCGCCACCGCACCGATCACTGCGCGCGACCATGTGTCGAGCGGATTAGCAATGGTTTGCGGTTGCCGGTCGCGCCAGCGCAGGAAATGCGGCCAGGGTGCCGCTCCCGCCTGCCCCACCAACAGCACGGATTTGGCGGGGGCAACTGAAGGGCCATGCGGCGGCGTTTCGCTTGTTGCGAAATTGAAGCCGCCGCGCAGGATGAGGCCGTCGGCGGAAAGCGCGGCCGCTATCTCGTCAGCCCGGCGCCGCGCAATCATCCCTTCTTGTCCGGGTCGGAGAAAGCGCTCCGCCAGACTTCCTTGTGGATGATGTTGGCGACTTTAGCCCCGCCTGACTCGGGCTCCTTTCAGGTGAAGGCGTCAGCCATCGACGCCTTCTTCGTCGCGATGTAGTCCTTCAGCCCGTCGTCGATGCCCGGATCGAGATACGGCGCCTCATAGGTCTCCAGCCAGCGGCGGGCGAGTTCGTTGGCGCGCTGCGGCGCTGTCTTCTCGCCCTCGGCCAGCCACTGCTCGTAGGAATTGTTGTCGGCGATGCTGGAGCGGTAGAAGGCGGTCTGGAAATTGGCCTGGGTGTGGTCGCAGCCGAGATAGTGGCTGCCCGGGCCGACCTGGCGGATGGCGTCCATCGCCTGGCCGTTTTCCGAGAGGTCGACGCCTTCGGAAAACTTTTGCGTCATGCCGAGCTGATCGATGTCCATCATGAATTTTTCGTAGCAGGACGCCAGTCCGCCTTCGAGCCAGCCGGCCGAATGCAGGACGAAATTGGTGCCGGCAAGAATGGTCGAGTTGAGCGTGTTGGCGCTCTCGTAGGCGGCCTGCGCATCCGGAACCTTGGAGGCGCAGAGCGAGCCGCCGGTGCGGAACGGCAGACCGAGCCGGCGGGCAAGCTGTGCGGCGCCGTAGGAAACCAGCGACGGCTCCGGTGTGCCGAAGGTCGGCGCACCAGACTGCATGGAGATCGACGAGGCGAAGGTGCCGAACAGCACCGGCGCGCCGGGACGGATCAACTGCGTGAAAGAGGCGCCGGCCAGCACCTCTGCCAGAACCTGCGTCAGCGTGCCGGCCACCGTGACCGGGCTCATCGCGCCGGCAAGGATGAACGGCGTGACGATGCAAGCCTGGTTGTGACGCGAATAAACCTTCAGCGCGCCCAGCATGGTTTCGTCGAACACCATCGGCGAATTGGCGTTGATCAGGCTGGTCAGCACGGTGTTGTTTTCGACGAAATCGTCGCCGAACACGATCTTGGCCATGGCGACGGTGTCTTCGGCCCGCTCTGGCGCCGTCACCGAACCCATGAACGGTTTGTCCGAATATTTGATGTGGCTGTAGATCATGTCGAGATGGCGTTTGTTGACCGGCACGTCGACCGGCTCGCAAACCGTGCCGCCCGAATGGTGAATCGACGGCGCCATATAGGCGAGCTTCACGAAATTCCGGAAATCCTCGATCGTCGCGTAGCGCCTGACACCGTCGAGATCGCGCACGAAGGGCGGACCATAGACCGGCGCGAAGACCGTGGCGTTGCCGCCGATCTGCACCGAACGTTCGGCGTTGCGCGCATGCTGGGTGTAGATGGGCGGCGCGGTCTTCAGCAGCGAGCGGCAGAGGCCCTTGGGAAAATGCACGCGCTCGCCCTTGACGTCGGCGCCCGCCTCTTTCCAAAGCTGCAGCGCCTCGGCGTCGTCGCGAAAGATGATGCCGATCTCTTCCAGCACCGTATCGGTGTTGTTTTCGATAATCGCCAGGCCTTCCTCGTTGAGGACCTCATAGATGTTGATCTTGCGCTTGATATAGGTGAGCTGGGTGCCCGGTCCGCCGCCCGAGCGCGCCGCCCGCCTTGCAGCCGCGCCGCCGCTGGCAGCACGTCCACGTCGCGCATTGGACGCTTCCTGGTCGACTGACGCGTTTTCACTCATGATCGTTTTTCCCTAAAAACCGTTTGCGGCCGCGTAGGCGGCTTCTCGCCCGGATCGTAGCCATGCACCCTATTCGAAACGGCCCGCCAGCGCCAACGCCTGTCGCAAAATCGACAAGAATTCCAATAGATTTGCGGTCGCTTTCCTTTTGCGGGAAGTCGCAAATCAGCTATGGATACCTGCCCCCGCCGGGTTAGGTATTGACGCGATTATTTTAAGCCGCCGTGATCGCATCCGCGCGGCAAGGAGCCCGAGAAAAATGGCCGACGAAGAGATCATCCTCTCCGAGCTTTCCGACGACGAGTTGGTGCAGCAGATGCACGACGATCTCTATGACGGACTGAAGGAAGAGATCGAGGAAGGCACCAACATCCTGCTCGAGCGCGGCTGGGTGCCCTACAAGGTGCTGACCGAAGCTCTGGTCGAAGGCATGCGCATCGTCGGCGAGGACTTTCGCGACGGCATCCTGTTCGTTCCCGAGGTGCTGCTGTCGGCCAACGCGATGAAAGCCGGCATGTTCATCCTGCGCCCGCTGCTGGCCGCCACCGGCGCGCCGAAGCAGGGCAAGATGGTGATCGGCACCGTCAAGGGCGACATCCACGACATCGGCAAGAACCTCGTCGGCATGATGATGGAAGGTGCCGGCTTCGACGTCATCGATCTCGGCATCAACAATGCGGTGGAAAAATACCTCGACGCCATCGAGCAGCACCAGCCCGACATTATCGGCATGTCGGCGCTTTTGACCACGACCATGCCTTACATGAAGGTCGTCATCGACACGATGAAGGAAAAGGGCATCCGCGACGACTATGTCGTCCTGGTCGGCGGCGCGCCGCTCAACGAGGAATTCGGCAAGGCCGTCGGCGCCGATGCCTATTGCCGCGACGCGGCTGTGGCGGTCGAGACCGCGAAGGACTTCATGAAGCGCAAGCATAATATGCGCGCTTCAGCCTGATCTCTTCCGTAAGGCGTCTGGCCCACAATCGAAAGCCGCGCCTTGCAGCGCGGCTTTTTTGTTCCCAGCTATTGGAACGGATGGCTGCGTCAGGGTTTGGTGACGGTGTCGTCGACGGCTTTGGCAGTCGATTTGATATCCCGGCCGACACCACGGACGGTGTTGGCACAGGCCGTAAGCGCCAGGACGCAGGCAAGGATTGCAATCGGCGCAACGCGTAACAGTTTCATGGACGGTTTATCCCTCTCTCGATAGATTCGCCCCACAGCAACGAAGGCCGCTTCGACCGGGTTCCATGGCCAGAATGCAAAAAACGAAACCGAATCAAGACGACAGGCTGCTGGTCATCGCCTGTGGAATGATTGCGCGCGAAGTTTTGGCCGTCAAGGAGCAGCTCAAGCTCGACCATCTCGACCTGACCTGCCTGCCGGCGGAGTTCCATTTCTACCCCGACCGCATCGCACCGGCGATGGACAATGCGATCGAAAAGGCCAAGGCGGAAGGCTATAGCAACATCTTCGTCGGCTATGCCGATTGCGGTACCGGCGGCATGCTCGACCGGGTCCTGGAGAAGCACGGCGTCGAGCGCATGGCCGGGCCGCACTGCTTTGCCTTCTACCAGGGCATGGACGCCTATGCGAAGGTCGCCGACGACGACATGATGTCGTTCTACATGACCGATTTCCTGTGCCGCCAGTTCGACGCCTTCTTCATGAAGCCGCTCGGCCTCGACAAGCACCCGGAGCTGATCAAGGACTATTTCGGCAACTACCAGAAGCTGATCTACATCGCCCAGACCGACGATCCGGAACTCGACAAAGTCGCCGAGAAGGCCGCGAAGATGCTTGGCCTCGCCTATGAGCGCCGCTCGACCGGCTATGGCGACCTGACGGCCGGACTGGCGCAGGCCGCCGCCCACGCCTGAAGCGGTTCTTGAGCCGGGACGCTGTCGAGAACAGATGACAGGCCGCCGCGAATGGTTAAGTTGTGAGCCAAAAGCAAACAGGCTGATTCAGCCATCCGAACACGGAACGTCCCGATGACCCCTCGCGTCCTGCTTGCCGCCCTTGGCCTCCTCTGCCTCGTCTTGCCCGCTCGCGCCGACGGCGAGGTGCAGAAGATCATCACGCCTGCCGACAAGGTTCGCCTCGACAAATATGGCGAGACCCGCAAGGCGGCGCTGGCCGAGGCAAAAGCGGGAGACCCGGCTGAGGTCAGCCAACTCGACGCGCTGCTGGCAAAGCCGATAGTGGCCTTTTCCGACAAGGACCTGAGCGGCAACTGGCAATGCCGAACCATCAAGGTGGGCCTGACCGGCCCGCTGGTCATCTATGGCTGGTTCAAGTGCAAGGTCACGGACGATGGCTCCGGCTGGCAGCTGGAAAAGGTCAGCGGCTCGCAACGCACCAAGGGCCGTTTCTTCGACGATAGCGAAAAACGCGCGATCTATCTCGGCTCCGGCTATGTCAATGACAACAAGCCAAAACCCTATGGCAGCGGCCCGGAAAGCGACCAGGTCGGCTATGCCTTCCGCACCAGCGCCAATGAATGGCGCATCGAATTCCCGGCGCCCTACTACGAATCGAAACTCGACATCATCGAGTTCAAGCGCTGATCCGTTGGTCTCTCGCTGGCCGGGCGGTCATCAAGATTTAACCTCGCCCGGCACAGAATTGAGCCGGGCAGCGCACGGCAAATGGTTGCGCGCCGGCAAGAAAGCGTGCCATGGCATCAGCGGTTGAAAAAAGTGCTGCGATCGTCATCGTCACCGAAGGCGGACCGCACATCTGGGCAATCGTCAACGCCATCGCCGACCAGTTCGGTCCTGTCAGCGTCATCCTCGAAAGCCCTGAATCCAAAAAACAATTGCTGCTCGGCCGGGCGCGCCGCCAGGGCTTGTTTTCGGCCATCGGTCAACTCGGCACGATGGTGTTGACGAGGCTCGGCAAGCGCTTCTTCGCTGGCCACGCAGAGCGGCTCATCGCCGATCAGAAGCTTGAGACCGAGCCGAAGCCGGGACAAAAGATCATCCACGTCTCCTCCGCCAACGCAGCCGATTGCCTGCAGGCGATCGCCGACATCCGCCCGGGCGTGGTGCTGCTCGCCGGCTGCCGGCTCTTGTCCCGGCAGACGCTGGCGCAAATGCCCTGCCCGGTGCTCAACTACCACGCCGGCATCGCGCCCAAATACCGCGGCATGAATGGCGGCTACTGGGCGCTGGCCTCCCGCGATCTCCAGAATTTCGGCACCACCGTGCATCTGGTCGACGCCGGCGTCGATACCGGCGGCGTATTGAAACAGGCGCGCGGCAAGCCGGAGCCCGGCGACACTATTTCGAGCTATGCGTTGCGCCAGGCGGCGTTCTCGCGTGACATCTGCGTCGAGGCGGTCCGCGACGCCTTGGACGGAAAGTTGGCCACGATCGACCCCGGCCTGCCGTCGAAACAATGGTACCATCCGACGATCTGGTTCTATCTCTGGACCGGCCTGACCAAGCGGGTTTGGTAGCCAGCCTTCCCTCGGAATCTCGCCTTTCTTTTTGCGACGTCCAATAGCGTCGCTTTTGAATGCGCGCGCGTCGTCCCATAACAAGCAGCCCCACTGCGCATCCGGCAATGCTCGCACCTGCTGGACAAAGTGGTGGAGCGTCGTTTCCCTCATGGACGCACGGCGCTCTACAGGGAGTGAGAGAATTCATGGCCGATCTGATCGTCGTCTATTGGCGCGACATCCCCGCCCAGGTCATCGTCAAGAAGGGCCGGCAGAACGCCAAGCGCGAACTGCCGCTGCGCTTCACCGAGGCGATCGATATGTGCGCCATGCGCACCGGCGCCGGCGGCACCGACGATTACCTCGCGGAATGGCGCAAGGCCGATCCGATCCCGGTCGGCGACGACCTCGAAGCCGAGGTCGAGAAGGCATTCAGCGACATCGACGCGAAATACGACCGCGAGCGGCTGGTCGCTCTGGTCAAGGCGGGCGGGAAAGAAAATGTCTGAAACCACTCCTGCCAAAGAGGGGCCAAGGATTACCCAGCCGGTTACCCAGGCCACTCAGGTCAAGAAAGCAGCGCCGAAATCCGACTACAAGCCGGCCGACGTATCGCCGCAGCGGCGCGTGCAGCGCTCGTTTGCCATCAGGCTGTGGTCGATCCGCCATTCGCGATTGCTCGAATGGTTCTACTCCAGATTCGCAGACATGTTCCTGCTGCTCCATCCGCTGTGGAAAGGCCTTGGCTACGGCCGCGTCGAAGCGCCGATCAAGTTCGTTGAAAAACGCGTAAAAGGCTTCATGTTCGACTGCCGCATGTGCGGTCAGTGCATATTGTCCTCGACCGGCATGTCGTGCCCGATGAACTGCCCCAAGCAGCTGCGCAACGGCCCGTGTGGCGGCGTGCGCGCCAACGGCAATTGCGAGGTCGAGCCCGACATGCCTTGCGTCTGGGTCAAGGCCTGGGAAGGTTCGCGGAACATGGAGCATGGCGACAGGATCCTGACCGTTCAGAAGCCGGTCGACCAGTCGCTGCGCGAAACCTCGGCCTGGCTGCGGGTGACGGCGCAGTCGGCAGCGGCCCGTGAACCCGCTGCCAAAGCCAATACCGGAGCGGGCGCGTGATCGGCCGCCAGCGCGATGAAAACCCGGCCGGCATCCATCTGCCGCTAGATCCCCTGCCCGGCCACTCCTCGCGTGGCCGGCTGGAGCGCGTGCTGCGACGCGGCGAATTCGCCGTCACCACCGAGCTCAACCCGCCCGACAGCGCCGATCCCGAAGACGTCTATAACCGCGCGAAAATCTTCGACGGCTGGGTCGACGCCATCAATGCCGTCGATGCCTCCGGCGCCAACTGCCACATGTCCTCGGTCGGCATCTGCGCGCTTTTGACCCGCATGGGCTATGCCCCGATCATGCAGATTGCCTGCCGCGACAGGAACCGCATCGCCATCCAGGGCGACGTGCTGGGCGGTGCGGCGATGGGCGTCGCCAACATGCTGTGCCTCACCGGCGACGGCGTCCAGGCCGGCGACCAGCCCGGCGCCAAGCCTGTCTTCGACCTCGATTCCATGTCGTTGCTGGAAACCTGCCGCATCATGCGCGACAACGGCAAGTTCCTGTCCGGCCGCAAGTTGACGACGCCGCCGCAAATTTTCCTCGGCGCCGCCGTCAACCCCTTCGCGCCACCCTTCGATTTCCGCCCGATCCATCTCGGCAAGAAGATCGCCGCCGGCGCGCAGTTCGTGCAGACGCAGTATTGCTTCGACGTGCCGATGTTCAGAACCTTCATGCAGAGGGCGCGGGACTTGGGGCATACGGAAAAAGTTTTCATCCTGTGCGGCGTCGGCCCGCTGGCTTCGGCCAAGACGGCCAAATGGATCCGCTCCAACGTGCCGGGCATTCATATTCCCGATACCATCATCAAGCGGCTGGAATGCGCGCAGGACCAGAAGAAGGAAGGCAAGCAGCTCTGCACCGACATCATCAACGAGGTGAAGGAAATTCCTGGTGTCTCCGGCATCCATGTGATGGCCTACCGCCAGGAGGAATATGTCGCCGAGATCGTCGATGAATCGGGTGTGCTGAAAGGCCGCCAGCCATGGAAACGTGAGATCCGCCACGACGATCAGATGGTCGCCGACCGGCTCGAGAGCATACTGCACGACGACATTACCGAAACGCAGGTGGATATGGTGAAGACCGCGCACTGACAGCGCGGACGGCCAGCCATTCGCTTGAATGAAACCAGACAACGATATAAAGAAATCTTTATATCAGGCGGAGAGACTTCATGACCCGGACCATCGTCGCCTCGGCGACACGAGAGATCATCATCGGCTTCGACCAGCCTTTCTGCGTCATCGGCGAGCGCATCAACCCGACCGGCCGCAAGAAGCTGGCCGCCGAGATGATCGCCGGCAATTTCGAGACCGTCATCAAGGATGCGCTGGAACAGGCCGCCTGCGGCGCCACCATGCTCGACGTCAATGCCGGCGTCACCTCCGTTAATCCGAACGAAACCGAACCCGGCCTGCTCGTGCAGACGCTGGAGATCGTCCAGGGCCTTG
The DNA here is from genome assembly GCF_040320605.1 of Mesorhizobium sp. M0659. Lineage (NCBI taxonomy): Bacteria > Pseudomonadati > Pseudomonadota > Alphaproteobacteria > Hyphomicrobiales > Phyllobacteriaceae > Mesorhizobium > Mesorhizobium sp. M0659. Next base: position 132,705 of record NZ_JAMYPY010000008.1, on the reverse strand, counting down.
TCGACCTGCCGTTGTCGATCGACTCGTCGGTGACCGCCGCCATCGAGGCAGCGCTCAAGGTCGCCAAGGGCCGGCCGCTGGTCAACTCCGTGACCGGCGAAGAGGAAAAGCTCGAAGCCATCCTGCCGCTGGTCAAGAAGTACAACGTTCCGGTCGTCGCCATCTCCAACGACGAGACCGGCATTTCGATGGATCCGGATGTGCGCTTTGCCGTCGCCAAAAAGATCGTGCAGCGTTGCGCCGATTTCGGCATTCCCGCGCATGACGTCGTCGTCGACCCACTGGTGATGCCGATCGGCGCGCTGGGCGATGCCGGCCGCCAGGTCTTCGCGCTGTTGCGCCGCCTGCGTGAAGAGCTCAAGGTCAACACCACCTGCGGCCTGTCCAACATCTCGTTCGGCCTGCCGCACCGCCACGGCATCAACGCCGCCTTCATCCCGATGGTGATCGGCGCCGGCATGACCTCGGCGATCATGAACCCGGTGCGCCCGCAGGAAATGGAAGCCGTGCGCGGCGCCAATGTGCTCAACGGCACCGACGAGAACTGCACCAACTGGATCAGGACCTACAAGGACTACAAGCCGGCCGAAGGCGGCCAGGCGGTCGCAGCGCCCACCGCGGTTAACGCTCCGGGCGAAGGCGGCGGCAATGGCAATGGCGGTCGCCGTCGCGGCGGCCGTGAAGCCCGCATGGCCAGGGGATAGAGCGAGACAGGACACGGTTTTCTTGACAGATCAAGACCGCACAAGGCCTGAAATGCCGAACTGGCAGGTAATTCTGCGAGTGGCTTTTTGCAGCGTATTTATGCTTTTGGCCGGGTCCTATGCCTTCGGCTATCTGAGTCATGAATACCTCCGGTATTTTGTTCTGTGTATCTACGCCACTGCCTTTCTAATGTTTGTCCTGATCGCATTTCCACTTCTGCTCGGGGCAATTCCCGCAAGGACATTGGACCGGCAAAGACTGGACAATTTCTCCATGTTTTGGCTGCGATGGTATCCGCTGCCGCTCATCGCTTCCTATCTGGCAAGCCTCGCATATGTGAAATCTTTTCCCAGTGCCGGCTTAGTCGAGTAATGAAAATATGAACTCGCCTGCAAACATTACCGATCCGCTCGTGCTGTTCATGCCGTCAGGCAAGCGCGGGCGGTTTCCTGTCGGCACGCCGGTGCTCGACGCCGCGCGCCAGCTCGGTGTCTATGTCGAAAGCGTCTGCGGCGGTCGCGCCACCTGTGGGCGCTGCCAAATCGAGGTGCAGGAAGGCAATTTCGCCAAGCACAAGATCGTCTCGTCCAACGACCACATCTCGCCCAAGGGCGCCAAGGAAGAGCGCTACGAGCGCGTCCGCGGCCTGCCCGAGCGGCGCCGCCTCTCCTGCTCGGCGCAGATCCTCGGCGACCTCGTCATCGACGTGCCGCAGGACACGGTCATCAATGCACAGACCATCCGCAAGGATGCCGACACCCGCGTCATCGCCCGCGATTCAGCGATCCGCATGTGCTATGTCGAGATCGAACAGCCCGACATGCACAAGCCGCTCGGCGATCTCGACCGCCTCAAGATCGCGCTGATGAAGGATTGGGGCTTCAAAAACCTCGAATTTGACTTCTACCTGATGCCGCAGGTGCAGGGCATCTTGCGCAAGGGTAATTGGACCGCCACCGCCGCCATCCACAAGGACGCCGAAAGCGACATCGCCCGCGTCATAGCACTCTGGCCCGGCCTCAAGAACGAAGCCTATGGGCTGGCCTGCGACATCGGCTCGACCACCATCGCCATGCATCTGGTGTCGTTGCTGTCGGGCCGCGTCGCCGCCTCGTCGGGCACGTCGAACCCGCAGATCCGCTTCGGCGAGGATCTGATGAGCCGCGTCTCCTATGTGATGATGAACCCGGACGGCCGCGAAGGCATGACGGTCGCCGTGCGCGAGGCGATCTCGGGCCTGGTCGACAAGGTCTGCGCGGAAGGTAATGTCCAGCGCAACGACATCCTGGATTCCGTCTTTGTCGGCAATCCGATCATGCACCATCTGTTCCTCGGCATCGATCCGACCGAACTCGGCGGCGCGCCCTTCGCGCTCGCCGTCTCGGGCGCGGTGCGCATCAAGGCCTCCGATATCGGCCTGAAGCTCAACCAGGGCGCCCGCCTCTATATGCTGCCCTGTATTGCCGGCCATGTCGGCGCCGATGCGGCGGCGGTGACGCTGTCGGAAGGCCCGCACCGCCAGGACGAGATGATGCTGATCGTCGACGTCGGCACCAATGCCGAGATCGTGCTTGGCAACCGCAAGCGGGTGGTCGCAGCCTCCTCGCCCACCGGCCCGGCCTTCGAGGGCGCCGAAATCTCCGGCGGCCAGCGCGCCGCCCCCGGCGCAATCGAGCGCGTGCGCATCGACCCCGATACGCTGGAGCCGAAATACCGCGTCATCGGCTCTGAACTCTGGTCCGACGATCCCGGCTTCGTCGATAGCGTGCAGGCGACCGGCGTCACCGGCATCTGCGGCTCCGGTATCATCGAGATCGTGGCCGAAATGTACCTCGCCGGCATCATCTCCGAGGATGGAGTGATCGACGGGTCGCTGGCCGAGCGCTCGCCGCGCGTCACGGTCAACGGCCGCACCTTCTCTTATGTCTTGAAGGAAGGCGAACCCAAGATCACCATCACGCAGACCGACGTGCGCGCCATCCAGCTTGCCAAGGCGGCGCTCTATGCAGGCACCAAGCTTTTGATGGAAAAGCAGAACACCGAACACGTCGACCGCATCCATTTCGCCGGCGCGTTCGGCTCGTTCATCGATCCGAAATACGCCATGGTGCTCGGCCTGATCCCGGATTGCGACCTCGACAAGGTCTCGGCCGTCGGCAACGCCGCCGGCGCCGGTGCGCGCATGGCCCTGCTCAATCGTGGCTATCGCCGCGAGATCGAGGACACGGTCAGCCACATCGAGAAGATCGAGACCGCACTGGAGCCGAAATTCCAGGAGCATTTCGTCTACGCCATGGCGCTTCCCAACAAGGTCGATCCGTTCCCGAAACTGTCGGCGGCGGTGAAATTGCCGCCACGCAAGACCGTCAGCCAGGATGGCGTCGCCGGCGACGCCGCCCCGCGCCGGCGTTCGCGTGAAGGCCATGCCGCCAGGCGCAGCCGGGAATAAGCCACCTTACGAAGGCCGCCAATTCGACCAATTTCATTTGTATGCAAATGTTTCCAGATCGCACCGATCTGGAAACCGAAACGCTGTTTTGGCGCAATACGTCCGATACAGACGTGAAGCATTTAACGGACATCGAATGGCGGACCGGACTATTCCGCCGCCACAACGCTCCAAAGGAGAATAGAGATGTTCGAGACCCTCGGCCGTTTTCGTGCGGCCATGAAGAATGCACAGGCCGTGCGCGCCATGAACAACCTGCCACCCGAAATCCAGAAGGACATCGGCTGGCCCGTGTCGCCGCGCATCGACGCCCAGACCAACCTGTCGCGTCTGATCCTGGGCTCGGGCCGCTGATGACCTTCGCCGACAAGTGCAAATTGCTGACTAAGCGCCGGGGCCGCCGCATGGTCCCGGCTGCGACCGACATCAAGCTTCGCGCCGCGCTGCTGCCCCGGCGCTGAGCCGCGCTGCGCAAAACAGCGGACCTGGCTGATCAAACAACCGTGTTGGCTTGGGCCAGAATCTTGACATTTCGGCTGGAGGTACGATCTTCGCGACAGTGGGGGAATTCTCTTAGTCGGCTGCGGCCGAGCTTGTGTAGGCGAATGCCCAGTTTCAAAAGCCACCTCGTTTCCTTCATCCTCCGGCACAGCCGCAAGAAGGCATTTGCCAGCCCGGAAAACCTGCAGCGCTGGATCGCCTATGCCCGCAAGACCGAGGATCATCATCCCCCGGCATTGCTGCGGGAGCGGCTCGATATCACCGAGCGCAGCGTCGATGGCTTCCCTGTCTATGAAATCGCGCCGAAGGCCGGCGAACGCAGGCGCATCCTCTACATGCATGGCGGCGCCTATGTCTTCCAGATCACATCCTATCATTGGGGGTTGATCGCCGAGGTGGCCGAGCGCTTGGGTTTCGGCATCACCGTGCCGATTTATCCCATCGCGCCGGAGCATGATTTCCACGCCATGTTCGGCATGGTCGGCGACGTCTACCGGCAGATGCTGGATGAGACCGACGCTGAAGACATCGTCTTCATGGGCGATTCCGCGGGCGGCAACATGGCCGTCGTGCTGACCATGATGGCGGCTGAGGAAGGCCTGCCCTTGCCGTCGCGCCACGTGCTGATTTCACCCGGCCTCGACATGTCGCTGTCCAACCCCGAAGTGTTCGAGGCGGAACGCAACGATCCGTGGCTCGGCATTTCCGGCGGGCTGGAAGCGATCCGCATGTACAGTGCCGGCATTGATCGCAGCGACTGGCACATCAGCCCGCTCTATGGCGACCTCGCGGTGCTGCCGAAGACCCTGCTTCTGACCGGCTCGCACGACCTGCTCAGCCCCGACAATCTGATCTTCGCCAAAAAGGCGCGCGCTGCCGGCGTCGACGTCGAGGTCGTCTACGAGGAAGGCATGTTCCACGTCTGGCCGCTGATCGAGATGCCGGAGGCGCGTCGCGCCAGGGACAGCATCGTCACCTTCCTTGAAGGTGAGCCAACTGCGCGGCGCACGGCGCGACCCGCTCTCGCGGCGCGCCCCGCCCAAGCAGCGGAATAGCAGAGCAATTCCAGGAAAAGTGTAAAACGGTTTCCCGGGAAAAGCGTGTAGCGCTTTCCCTTGGGAATTGCGTCAAAACAAGGAGTTAAAGCGGCTCGCGTTTCCGTGAAACGGTGAACCGCTCTAGAACTTGCCGGTTTCGCGGAAAAGCTCGAACGTCGCACGGATATGGTCGGCGACGGCCTTGACCGGCGCGCTGGCGTCCGGCGACACCACCATCGCCAGATTGTAGGTGCCGATATCGGGCATGCCGTCCTTCGGGCAAAGCTCGACCATGTCGTTGCCGAGGAATGACTTCGGCAGCGGCGCAACCGCGAGATCCGACATGATGGCGGCGCGCTGGCCTGCCGTGTGGGCGCTCATATAGGCGATGCGGTAATTGCGGCCTTCACGGCTCAGCGCATCGAGCGCGCCGGCCCGCCAGGCGCAGCCCTCTTCCCACAGCGACACCGGCAAAGGCTCGCGCAGATGCGCGCTGCCGCCCTTGGCGCCGGCCCAGACGATCGGCTCGGTGAGCAGCACCTCGGCGCCGAGTGCGCTGGTCTTGTAGGAATTGGTCAGCAGCGTGATGTCGAGCGCCCGGTCGTCCATGCGGCGGCGCAGATTGCTGCTCTGGTCGATGGTGACGTCGACGGCAATCGACGGATGCGACTGCGCGAAACGCTTCAGCACATGCGGCAACACGCGCTCGCCATAGTCGTCCGGCGAGCCGAGCCGCACCACGCCGACGATCTCGGGGATGATGAACTTCGACACCACCTCGCGGTTGATCGACAACAGCCGGCGGGCATAACCGAGCAGCATCTCGCCATCCGTGGTCAGCGTCACCGAGCGCGCATCCCGCGCGAAAACAGAGCGCCCGAGAATGTCCTCGAGCTTCTTGATCTGCATGGAGACCGCCGACGGCGTGCGGAACACCGCATTGGCCGCCGTGGTGAAACTGCCGGTCTCTGCAATGGCCACGAAGGTGCGCAAAACGTCGAGATCGAGCAGCGGCAGCGGATGATTGAGTGGGGCGTTCATCGGGATCGACCTTCAATTTTTCTGATGTGAAGCATCATTCCATTTCGTTTGATTGAACATCAGATTGGGAGGATAGTCAACTCCATCGAAGGCAGGACGTGCCATGGCTCCAACGCTCCTGACACGGAATTGCACTCGATGCGGAATATCCAGGCGACGGAACGCGTTCATGCGGGACGTGCCACAACCAAAGGAGAATGAAATGTCTATCCTGTCATCCATCGGTCGGCTTGCGACCGAATTGAGCGCGGCCCGCGCCCGCTTCCAGACCGAACGTGCGATCCGCTCGCTGCCGATCGAACTGCAGAAGGATATCGGCTGGCCTGAAGCTGCCGACACCAAGACCGGTGCACGCCACGGCGTCGGATCCTGGGCTGGAGCAAAGTAAACCATTGTGTACCTTGTGCTGAAGGCCTGCCGCGCAGACCAGCCCGGCAGGCCTTCTCTATTGGCCCTGCAGGCTTTCTCCAACTTATTTGCACTCAAATGATTTTCAGAGCCGTGTCGCCGCTGCATGGCGCATATGCGTCACTTGCATGGCGCCTCAATGTCGCCGGTAACACACTGTAAGTAATCGTAAATTTTGGGCACCATGCCCAATAATGTCGCAAACGATGTCGCATTTCCATTCAAGCGCTTCGCATTTGCGATTTAGTTTCTGCTCACGCAGGCCTATATCACCGTCAGCAAACGAGCTGCCCCACTCCATCAAGCGAAGGCGACCCGTCTGAGCAACCGATAGGAGATGATGATGAAGCTTTTTGCCCGCCTCTTTGCCCGCCGCGAAATGAACCTGACGACCGCTCTCGAGCGCCAGCGCCTTGCCAATACCATGCCCGGCCAGACCGGTGCCATGAATGCGGTGCGCCTCGGTTTCGTTGCCTGAGATAACGGCTAGCGCTCAGCGCTTCCCTGCCGCTGCCGATAGTCGATAACAGCGCCGCTTCGGCTTGACCGAAGCGGCGTTTCTCATTTTTGGCACCTATGCCGCCGCCACCATGCCCAATCCGTCGGCAGCCCGTGCCTGTCATCCCGGACGATTGCTCATTTGCGACCCATGTCGCAAATATAGTTTCCGCTTAGCCCCCTAGCCGATTGACAGGAATGGTTTTTCCTGATGTCGCTGTGCTGTTCGCGACATCCTGTTCGCGCCATGGCCGCGTGAGGTTCCCTTGAACGCCGTAAAGCATCCGATCAAGCGATCGTTTGTATTCTTCCTTGTCCCGGACTTCACCATGATCGCCTTTGCGACGGCGCTCGACCCGCTGCGCTCGGCCAACCGCATGCTCGGCTATGAGGCCTATCGCTGGCGCCTCGCCAGCATCGACGGCAAGCCGGTGCGCGCCTCCAACGGCGTCGAATGCGCCGTCAACACCTCGCTCGAGGAAGAGCGCAAGAAAATGGCCGGGCCGGATCGGCCGAACATGGCCATCGTCTGCAGCGGCATGAATGTCGAGCGCTACCAGAATAGGTCGGCCTTCGCCTGGCTGCGCGAGGAATACAACAGAGGCGTCGCCGTCGGCGGCCTGTGCACCGGCGCGCATATCCTTGCCGCCGCCGGCCTGCTCTCCAACAAGCGCTGCGCCATCCATTGGGAAAACCTGCCGGGCTTTTCCGAGGCCTTTCCCAAGGCCAACGTCTTTGCCGACCTCTTCGAGATCGACCAGAACATCTACACCTGCGCCGGCGGCACCGCCGCCCTCGACATGATGCTCAAGCTGATCGGCGACGATTTCGACGACAATCTGGTCAACCGCGTGTGCGAGCAGGTGCTGACCGACCGCGTGCGCAGCCCCACCGACCGCCAGCGCCTGCCGCTGCGCGCCCGCCTCGGCGTGCAGAATTCCAAGGTGCTGACCATCATCGAACTGATGGAAGGCAATCTCTCCGAACCGCTGTCGCTGATCGAGATCGCCGACCATGTCGACCTGTCGCGCCGCCAGATCGAGCGCCTGTTCCGCACCGAGATGGGCAGATCCCCTGCCCGCTACTACTTGGAAATCCGCCTCGACCGCGCCCGGCACCTGCTGATCCAGTCCTCGATGCCGGTGGTCGAGGTAGCGGTCGCCTGCGGCTTCGTCTCGGCGTCGCATTTCTCCAAATGCTACCGCGAACTCTATGCCCGCTCGCCGCAGCAGGAGCGCGTCGACCGCAAGCAATTGCTGGCGGCCTGATCCGAAAACGCACTCAGGCTTCGGCGGGCTGCGCCTGTACTGTGCGCATCGCCTCGACGCGGATATCCTCGGTCAGCCGCGCCTTGAGCGCCGAGAACTCCCGGCTGGTCTTCAGCGTATAGTGACGCGGATGCGGCAGGTCGATGGCGACATCCGACTTGATGCGGCCTGGCCGCGCGCTCATCACGATCACCCGCGAAGCCATGAAGATCGCCTCCTCGATGTCGTGGGTGACGAACAGCACTGTCTTCTTGCGCCGCTCCCAGATGCCGAGCAGCAGTTCCTGCATCAGTCCGCGCGTCTGGTTGTCGAGCGCACCGAACGGCTCGTCCAGCAACAGGATTTCGGGGTCGTTGGCCAGCGCCCGGGCGATCGCCGTGCGCTGCTGCATGCCGCCGGACAGCTGCTTTGGCCAATGGTTCTCGAAGCCCTTGAGCCCGACGAGGTCGACATAGGAAGCGACGATCCCGTCTCGCTCCTTTTCGGCCATGCCACGTTCGCGCAGTCCGAAGGCGATATTCTGCGCCACCGTTAGCCACGGAAACAGCGTGTAGGACTGGAACACCATGCCGCGATCCGGTCCCGGCCGCGTCACCGCCTTGCCGTCGAGCAGCACACGGCCTTCGCTCGGCGCTTCCAGGCCGGCAACGATCCTGAGCAGCGTCGACTTCCCGCAGCCGGACGGCCCCAGAATGGTGATGAAGTCGTTGGCCGCGACCGCAAGGTCGACCGGCATCAGCGCCTTGACCGGCTGCCCGCCGCGCACGCCGGCGAAGGTTCGCGAGACGCCTTCGATAAGCAACTTGCTCATGCCAGGCTCCAGGGAAAGAGCCAGCGATTGAACGCCTTGAAGGCGAAGTCGGACAACAGTCCGATCAGCCCGATGACGATGATGCCGAAGATGATCTGCCCTGTCGCCAGCCGCGACTGGCTGTTGATGATCATGTAGCCGATGCCTGAGGACGAACCGATCAGCTCGGCGACGATGACATAGGTCCAAGCCCAGCCGAGCACCAGCCGCAGCGTCTCGGCAATCTCGGGCGCATTGGCCGGCATGATGACCCGTTTGACGATGCCGCTGTTGGTCGAACCCAGCGTATAGGCCGCCTCGACCAGGTCGCGCCGCGTCGAGCCCACCTTGACCGCGACGATCAGGATGATCTGGAACACCGAGCCGACGAAGATGACCAGCAGCTTTTCCAGCTCGCCAATGCCGGCCCACAGGATGAGCAGCGGAATGAAGGCCGAAGCCGGGAGGTAGCGGGCGAAGGAGACGAACGGCTCCAGAAACGCCTCTATTGGTTTCCAGGCGCCCATGGCGATGCCGATCGGCACGGCGACGATCGACGCCAGCAGGAACCCGCCGAAGACCCGCCAGATGGTGATCAATATGTCGAGCCAGAAGCGGTCCTCGACCAGCAGCCGCCAACCATCCCGCAGCATCGACAGCGGGTCGGCGAGGAAGATGCGGTTGACGTGGCCGCCAAGCGTGATCCACGCCCAGAAGGCGACGAACAGCACGAAGAAGGAAATGCCAAGCACGGTTCGAATGCCCGGCGACACCGGATGCAAGGGGCGCATCTTCAGATCGTCCGCATCGTCAAATCATCACTTGTCCAGGAGAGAGCGGCGGCCCTAGGCGCCGCCGCACAATGGTCAAAGGCCGGACTATCAGTTCGCCACCGCGCTGGTGTCGGCCAGCGTGGCAACATCTGGCGCTTCCTTGATCAACCCCATCTGCAGCAGAAGCTCGCCGGCGGTCTTGGAAAAGTCCTGGAATTCCTTGGTGAAGAACTGCTTGTTCTCCGCCTTGTCGGCCCATTTCAGGTATTTCGCCGAATCCTCGAATTCTTTCGCAGACTGCTTCACGTCGGCGCCCATGATTTCGTAGGATCTCTGCGGATCGCTCTTGATCAGGTCGAGCGCTTCGAAATAGCTGTCGGCCAGCGCCTTGGCGGCGTCGGGATTGGCGGTGAGGAATTCAGGCGTGCAGCCGACCGTGTCGAGCACCATCGGGTAGTCGAGCGTGGTCGCCAATATGTGGCCCTGATCGGACTTGTCGCGCACCGCCGAGATGAACGGCTCATAGGTGACTGCCGCATCGTTCTGGCCGGCCAGGAAGGCTTGCGCCGCCGCATCCGGTTCCAGGTTGACGACGGTCACATCCTTGGTCGACAGGCCGTTCTTGTTCAGCACCCAGGCCAGCATGAAATAGGGCGACGTGCCCGGCGCCGAAGACGCGACATTCTTGCCCTTGAGGTCGGCGACGGTCTTGATGTCGTTGCGCACGACAATGCCGTCGGCGCCATAGGATTTGTCGAGCTGGAAGATCTGCTTGGTGGTGACGCCGCTGGCGTTCCACACCAGCCAGGTCTCGACCGTGGTGGCGGCGCATTGCAGATCGCCGCTGGCGATGGCGAGCGGCCGGCTGGCCTGCGGCACCTTCTTCAGGGTCACGTCGAGGCCATGCTTCTCGAAGATGCCGGCCTGCTTGGCGAGCGTCAGCGGCGCAAAGCCGGTCCATCCGCTGATGCCGATGGTGACCGATGTGGCAGCCTCGGCCGGCACGGATATTGCAGCCGCAAGCGCCAATGCCGCGGCAGCGACGATGGTCTTGTTCATGTCGGTTCCCCTTGTTTTTTCGGATGCCGAATTGTGTCACAGACGCCCATGGGCTTGTCAATGAAACCGGCCCTTCACGGCAGCGTGATGATGCGAACGCTAACGCGCATCGAACATCCAGCTGCGGTCGCGCCACATCTTTTCGCCGACCTGGCAGTCGGTCGGCCGGTCCTGCGCCAGCACCACCGGCGGATGCCCGGCCTCCTCGCGCGCCCGTTGCGGCGAAGCGGCGCCGGCCAGCTCCAGCACCAGCTTGCGGCGGATGGCTTCGGGAAACTGCGTCCAGTCATTGACCGGGATCATGAAGGATCCGGGACCGCCGATGACGCAGTCGCTGTAGTAGCGGTCGAGATTGTTGACGTCATAGGCGCCGCCGAACCCGCCGCGCGTCATCAGCGGCAGGCCGTTGATGATGATGCCTTGCTTGACCACCGCGTCTCGGGTGATGTCAACGGGCGCGCCCTGGTTGTTGGGTCCGTCGCCGGAAATATCGATGACGCGCTTTGTCCCCTGAAAACCGCTTTCGGCGAAGAGATCGCTGCCGAATTCCAGCGCGCCGGAAATCGAGGTGCGCCGGGCGCTGGCCGGCGCATGGGCGGAAAGCTGCGCGGCCACCCGCTCGGCATCGGCCCGGCTGGCGATCACCGTCCACGGCACGACGACCTGCTGCGTGGTCGCTCCCGCCCATTCGACATAGGTGACGGCGACCTTGCCGTAGGCGCCATCGGCGATGGCCTGCAGAACATTGTCGTGCGTCAGCGCAGCAGCATAGCCGTGACGCTGGATTTCAAGTTCGCCTGGCGACATCGACAGCGACACGTCGACGGCCAGCACCAGCTCGACGTCGACCGGCTCGGCGGCTTGAACCGGCGGCACCAGCCAGAGCCCCAGCGCCAGCGCGGCGCTGCCTGAAAGGAAATGTCGTGCGCAAGAAAAAGCAGACATACCCGAAGGTAAGCGAAAACCGGCTGCTGACAAAGCAAAAAGCCCGGCGAGGTGCCGGGCTTTTCGATGTGTTGGTTGGAACCTATGACGCTCAACTCCTCGGCTTCAAATTCTCTGGATCGTAGAGCGGCTTGTAACCAACCGCCGCCACTTCTACCGGGTAGGTCTCGCCGAAATATTCGATGGCGAGCTTGCGGCCTTCCTGGGCATGGGCCCAGGGCAGATAGGCGAGGCCGATGTTCTTGCCGATGGTCGGGCCATAGGCCATCGACGTGGTGAAAGACCGGCGGCCGAGTTCGTCAACCAGCGTCTCGCCGGTCTTCGGATCCATCACCGGCATGGTGCCGACGGGATAGCGGGCAACGCCTTTCGCATCGACGTTCTCGGTCATCACCAGCGTGCACAGGATCGCCGGCTGGTGCTCGCGGGCGCGGTATTCGACATGTTTGGCCTTGCCGCAGAAATCGTTCTCCTTGACCTTCGGTCGGGCAAGGTCGGCCTCAAGCAGATTGTACTCGGTCAGAAGGTCGGCGTTCTGCAGGCGCAGGCTCTTTTCCATGCGCCGGGTGTTGGCATAGGTCTCGACGCCGAACGGCATGACCCCGGTCGAGCGCAGCGCGTCCCAAACGGCCAGGCCGTCCTCGTAGCGCATGTGCAGTTCCCAGCCCTGCTCGCCGACATAAGAGATGCGGAAGGCGGTGACGTCCTTGCCGCCGATCCTGACCGGCTTGATCGCCGCGAAGGGGAAGTTCTCGAGCGAGAGACCATCCGGATTTTCGACCACTTTCTGCAGCGTCGCCCGCGCGTTCGGTCCCCAGATGCCGATGGTGACGTATTTTTCCGTCACGTCGGTGATGGTGACGTCAAAGCCTTTGTCCTGCGCGGTGCGCTGCATGTAGCGGAAGTCGCGCGGACCGGCGTCGGCGCCGTCGATCAGACGGCAGCGGTCGGCCATGCGGATGACGGTGAAGTCGGCGCGCACCATGCCTTCCTCGTCGAGGAAGTGGGTGTAGATACCCTTGCCGATATTGTTGTCGCCACCAATCTTGGCCGCGCACAGCCACTCCAGCAGCGCGACATGGTCCGGCCCTTCGATGTCGTACATCGAGAAATGCGAGAGGTTGACGATGCCGCAATCCTCGCTCATCGCCAGGTGCTCGGCATTGGACACCCGCCAGAAATGGCGGTTGTCCCATTCGTTCTCACGTATGGGAACCCGGTTGCCATACTTCTCCAGCAGATGCTCGTTGGCGGCATAGCCATGCGCGCGCTCCCAACCGCCCAGCTCCATGAAGTAACCGCCAAGCTCCTTCTCGCGCTCCCAGAACGGCGAGCGGCGGATGTTGCGACCTTTGGAGAACGGCTCGCGCGGATGCACCGCTGGATTGTAGACCTTCATCGCCGTCTCGGTGCAGCGATCCCAGATGAACTGCTCTTTCGTCTGGTGCGGATAGAAGCGCGCATAGTCGATGGCGTGATGGTCGATTTCCGTGCGGCCGTCCGTCATCCAGTCGGCGATCAGCTTGCCCATACCGGGGCCGTCCTTGACCCAGATGGCGACGGCGTACCAGAGGCCCCTCACCTTCTGGCTCTCGCCCATGGACGGGCCGCCATCGGCGGTCACCTGCAACAGGCCGTTGAAGGAATGGCTTTCGTTGTAGCCGAGTTCGCCCAGGATCGGCGTCAGTTCCATGGCGCGCTCCAGCGGCGCCAGGATCTGCTCCATGTCGAGATCGCGCTGCGACGGCGACAGCCGCGCCTGATCCTTTTCCAGCAAATCGCGCGGATGGCAAAGACGCGGATTGGTCTCTTCGTAGTAACCCCATTCGATCTGGCCGCCTTCGGCGGTCTTGGGATCGCCGGTGTCGCGCATATAGGCCGAATTGCCTTGGTCGCGCAGCAGCGGCCAGCCGATCTCCTTGCCGGTACCGGCAAACTCATTGTAAGGCCCGAAGAAGGTCAGCGGATGGTCGATCGGCATCACCGGCAGGTCTTCGCCGACCATCTCGGCGATCAGCCGGCCCCAGATGCCGGCGCAGACGATGACATAATCGGCCATGATCGTGCCGCGGTCGGTGACGACGCCCTTGATGCGGCCTTCCTCGACGATGAGAGATTTGGCGGGCGTGTTGGCGAAGGATTTGAGTTTCCCCGTAGCTTCCGCCTGGTCGACCAGCTTGCCGGCGACGGTCTGCGAGCGCGGGATGACCAGGCCGGCGTCCGGATCCCACAGGCCGCCCTGCACCATGGACTCTTCGATCAGCGGGAATTTTTCCTTGATCTCGGCCGGTTCGATCAGCCGGGCGCGGGTGCCGAAGGATTTGGCCGAGGCGATCTTGCGCTTGATCTCGTCCATGCGGCTGTCGTCGCCGACGCGCGCCACTTCGAGACCGCCGATGCGGGCGTAATGGCCCATCTTTTCGTAGAAATCGATGGAGTAGAGCGTCGTCCAGCACGACAGGAAATCATGGCTCGTGGTGTAGCAGAAGTCCGAGGCATGCGCGGTCGAGCCGATATCGGTCGGGATGCCCGATTTGTCGATGCCGACAATGTCGGTCCAGCCGCGTTCGATCAGGTGATGGGCGATCGATGCGCCGACAATGCCACCCAGGCCGACGATGACGACCTTCGCCTGTTTCGGAAACTCTGCCATTGCCGCGACTCCAAGGGGATAAAGCGGGCGCGTCCGCGCCCGTTCGAATGGCGCACAATATGCAGAGGACGTGGATGGAGCTACCGCCTGTTTGCGACACGTCGCGGATGCGACGCGACCCGGCGCGCCGGCGTGCCGCCAGTGGCGATCTATCTCAGGCGAAGGCCCAGATGTCCTCGGCCTGGAAGCCGACCTGATAGCCTGATGTCTTGAGCTTGACCACGACCTCGCCGATTTCAGCCGCCGGCAGCGCGCCGACCTCGACCTTGATCATGCCGGGGCGGTAGCGCTTGAGGTCGAGCTGTTCGAAGACGATCCAGTCGGCGCCCTCGCAATCGACCAGGAAGGCGTCGATATGCGTGATGCCGTTGCGGTCGAGCAGCGTCTGCAGCGTTTCCGACGGCACCTCGATATCCCTGAGGTGCGGCGCGAACTTGTTGAAATTGGCGTCGGCCTCGCCCCAGGCATTCTTGCCCGACATCAGATTGGTGTCGGTGACCGATGAGCAGCCGATGAACTCGACCGGCAGCGTGCCGGCCTCGAGTGCCGCGGCATCGAAAGTGTGGACGGTGATCGTGCCTTTGGTTTTTGTCACCGCGACCGGTTCGACGACGAAGCGTTCCGTGTCGGGATAGTTGGCGCGCAACCGCTTCTGATTGTACGGGATCGGCTCGACCAGCACGGCCCGCGCCCGCGGAATGCGGTGCAGCCACGGCGTGACGTCGTCGAACAGCGCGCCGTCGCAAGCGCCGACATTGACCATCTGGAAGGATTGCCCACCGCCAAACCGCGCCTTCAGCGCCGCCTTGGCCAGGAATTTCGTGCCACGCAACGCCGGCCCGCGATCAAGCAGGCCGGCAGGCAGGCCGAGTGAAAGGGCGATGCGCGCCAGCCCGGAAATGGAACTCATGGCTTATCTCCAGGTATGGCGATGGGCCGCCTTCCATTCAGGCTTGCCGACGCCCACAGCGCCATGATCGGGCCGACAAGCAAAAGGTAGGGCGGCAGAAGGTTCGGGAAGTAGATGCGGGTGTCGTGGATCGGAAAGACGGTGAATTTCGCCAGCACGCCAAGCACCAGCGCTGCAAGCAGGATGCCGGCGCGACGATCGAGCCGGAAGCCGGCGCGGCCGAGCGCAAACCACGCGGCCAGCGCCAGAACCGAGACCCCGACCCAGCTGTTGATGCTGATGGCGCGAATGAAGGATGCGGCAAACGCCTTGAGATAGGCGCCAACCGAGAACGGCGGCTCGAAGCCATCCATATTGTAGTGCTGCTCGATGCTGGAGAACCACAGATGCGGCCACCAGCCGGGATGCTGGGCCCAGTGCGAAATCGCGAAATAGGCGACGAAGGACGCGGCAAAGCCGGCCAGCGCGCCCCACGCCCGCTGCCGGAAGACCAGCAGCAGCACGGCGAAAATGGCCAGGAACACGATGTTGTCCGGCCGCGCCATGAAGGCCAGGAAAAGCAGGACAGCGGTCGCTGCCTCGCGGCCGCGCACATAGGCAAGCAGCCCGCCGAGGAACAGCGCCGAGCACAACAGATCCGGGGTCGAGGCGCGTGCGGCATCGCCGAAATCGGCCATGATCAGCACCGCGCCGACCACAGGCGCCAGCGCAAGCGCGCCTTCGGTTCGCAGCCACAGCAGCGTGATCATCCCGAACAGCAGCACCGAGACCACCTGCAGCACCCGCATCGCCTCGACCGGCGACATCACCGAACTCATCGTCGACAGCATCTCGGCATAGAGAAACTTGATCCGGTACATGCCAAGCAGCGAGTGAAAGTCGGCGGCATTTTGCGCCATATGGCTGCGGAAGCCGCCGCCATCGTCAGTCAGCGCCTTGTAGTCGGCGGCCGAAACGCCGGCCTGGACCGTCCTGTAGGCATAGTCATGCAATGCCTGCGCATCGGGATAAGCGCCCTCCTCGGCGATTGCGAGATAAGACAGCATGTCCCAATTGGCATCGGGCATCGTCCAGGCGGTAAACGCCGTCAGCAGGATATAGAGCGAAAACGCGATCGCGCCGATTGGCGCGGCCCATCGCGCATAAGTCCCCTCGCCCCACGCCAGAGCGGCCGCGGTCAGCCGATCGAGTGTGTTTTGCGGGGCGGGAGACTTGCTCAGCATTGTCGGACTCGGGACTTCGCTCAACGGACTTCTTTAACGGACCTGGCTTTTGACGAAATCCTTCACGATCCCCACGATGCCGCGCGACAGCAGGCTATCGAAGGCATCGACGAAATGGTCGACATGCTCGCGCTGGCAGATCAGCGGCGGCTCGAGACGGATGACGTTGCGGTTGTATTCGGTGAAGGCGACGAGCACGTCATAGTCGCGCAGCAACAGCGCGCCGACGAAGCCCGACAGCGAGCCCTTCAGCTTGTCGTCGAGGACGCTGACGATCGGACGCAGCACCATCGGCAAGGTCTGCGAGAAGTCGTGGAACTCGAGCCCGACCATAAAGCCTTTGCCGCGCACATCCTTGATGATCTTCGGGTACTTCTCCTTCAGCGCCTGCAGGCGCTGCAGCAGATAGTCGCCGGTAGTGGCGGCGTTGTCGATCAGCCCCTCATCATAGAGCACGTTGATGCCCTCGATCGCGGTGACGCAGGCCTCGCCCATGCCGCCAAAGGTGGCCATGGCATGGATCATCGCCGTCTTCGGCGTGCCATAGGCCTTCATATAGACCTCGCGCCGGGCGATCATCGCGCCGACCGCCGCCTTGCCGGCGCCGAGCGATTTCGCCAGCGCCGTCACATCGGGCACGACGCCATAATGCTCGAAGGCATAGAAGCGTCCCGAACGGCCATAGCCGCACTGCACTTCGTCCGCCACCCACAGCACGCCATACTGGTCGCAGAGCACGCGCAATTTCTGCCAGTATTGCGCCTCTGCCTGGATGATGCCGCCGCCGCCCTGGATTGTCTCAAGCACGATGACGCCGACCTCCGGGTCGGAGCGGAACAGCCGCTCGACCGCTTCGATATCGGCGAACGGAATGCGAACGGTGTTCTCAGCCATCTTGAAGTCCGCGCGGTAGAGCTGGCCATCGGTAATGCCGAGCACGCCCTTGGTCTTGCCGTGGAAGGAATTCTCGGCATAGACGATTTTTGGCCTCTTAGGCCCGGCGGCGCGCTCGGCGAGCTTCACCGCCGCTTCCATCGCTTCCGAACCCGACGAGCCCAGAAACACCATGTCGAGATCGCCGGGCGAGCATTTGGCGATGTTGTGCGCGAGGGCCGATGCATATTGCGACATGAAGGCGATCGCGATTTCCTGGCGCTTCTCCTCCTGGAATTTGCGCCGGGCCTCCAGGATGCGCGGATGGTTGTGGCCGAAGGCCAGCGAACCGAAGCCGCCGAAGAAGTCGAGAATCTTGCGGCCGTTCTGGTCGATGTAGAACATGCCTTCGGCACGCTCGATCTTGATCTTGTGGAAGCCGAGCAGCTTCATGAAATGCAGCTGGCCCGGATTGAGATGCGCCTTGAACAGGTCGGTCATGCGCGCAACATCCATCGCCTTCGCCTGCTCGACGCTGATCAGGTCGGGCTTGGCGATGGCGGTAGGCGACAACGCCGGCGCGCCGACCATGGTGCGCGCGTTCGTCTGCTCAGGCTTGGCCATGACGGTCATTTCGGAGTTCTCCTGGTCGTCCCACCTATTCGGCGGGGACATGATTTGCGGTGACGGCAAGCCCGTCTTTCTTGGCGCGGTATTCGCTGTAGGCGGCGATCAGCATGTCCTCGTCGCGATATTGCGGCACCCAGCCGAGCTGGCGCTCGGCCTTGGATACGTCGAGCACGCACTCCTCATCGGCGATCAGATATTGTTCGGGATCCATGATCGGCATGTTCATGAGATCGAGCAGGTCGAGGGTGCGCTTGACCGCCCAGCCGGGAGTCGGGATCAGCAGCGATTTCGAGCCGGCATGCTTGATCAGGTCGCCCAGCAATTTCTTCACCGGCGGCGGATTGAGGGAGCCCAGATTATAAGCCTGGTTGGGCACGCCTGCCTTCCAGGCCGAGCGGGCAGCTTCCGCGCAATCGAACACCGAGATGAACTGATAGGGGTTCTTGCCCGAGCCGATCATCGGCACAGGAAAATTCCAGTCGATCAGTTTGAACAGCTTTTCCAGGATCCCGAGCCGGCCGGGACCGATGATCAGACGCGGGCGAAACAGCGAGATCGACATGCCGCGCTTGCGCCATTGCGCGGCGAGTTCCTCGGTCTTCTGCTTCGACCATCCATATTCGCCGAGCGGCGCGACCGGATGTTCCTCGGTCATCGGCTGGGTGACCGTATGGCCGTAGATCATGTCGGTGGTGTAGTGGACGAGCTTGGACGCGCCGGCCTTGTCCATCGCCTGCATGATGTGTTCGGTGCCATGGAAATTCACCGGAAAGAAGAAGTCGTGACGCTTGGCCCGCACCTGGATCGGCGACAGCATTTTGGCCGACAGGTTGTAGATCATGTCGTCGGCCTTCAATCCGATGTTGGCCACCGAGGCCGTATCCGTGACATCGCAGGTGACGAAGCGAACGTTGCGATAGTGCGTCAGGTCGCTCTTGACGATGTCGGCAACGACAACCTCTTCACCATCGGCCACAAGCTTCGGGGCAAGATGACGGCCGACGAAGCCGTCGCCGCCGAAAATAACATGTCTCATCGAACGATCTCGTTTGTCTGGATCTTGTCGGGGATGATGGAAGCGGTTTGGTCGTCATGCCCGCGCCCGCCCAAGTCTCGACCGCTTTGCGCGATCAGCACGGTGCCGACGCAGATGAAGGCGATGCCGGCAATGCGCCAGGCATTGAGGTCCTCGCGGAAGATGAAATAGGCGAAGATCGCAACCGCGACATAGGCAAGGCTGAGGAACGGATACGCAAAGCTGAGCTCGACCTTGGACAGCACATAGAGATGCGAAGCCATCGAGATGACGAAGGTGCACAGGCCGAGAAACACCCATGGGCTGAAAACGACCTGCAACAGCCTCAACAGCGGATTGGTGCCTTCGAACGAAATCGGCCCGAGCGACATCATGCCTTGCTTCAGCATCAGCTGCGCGGCGGCATTGGTCATGACCGTGAACAGAATGAAGACGATGTATTTCATATTTTGCACCCGCCACTCGCAACGATCCTATTACGAACCTGCAAACATTTCATGAAGTCACGGCAATGCTTTGAGTAAACCACGGAACTTACGATCTATTAACCATGACTTATTCGGATTGTACCTATTCAGCTGCCTTGACACGCCCTGGCCGGTCGTTGAGCTTTTTCGCCGTCCGCAGCCAGAAACTGGACACGAACGCCGGGTCGCGCAGCGCTTCAAGCCGCTGCCAATTCGGGAAGGAGGCCGCGAAAGTATCAGCGCCCATGCGCGCATCCTTGTACGGGTTGACCGCGCCGCCGGCCGCGACCGTGATGCGGTCGAGTTCGCTGAGCAGGGCCAGCGTCCTGTCGCCGCGATTGGGGAAATCCAGCGTCAACGTGAAGCCTGGCCGCGGAAAGGACAGCAGCCCCGGCGAGCGGATCGAGCCGAAGCGCTTCAACACGGTGAGGAAAGAGCCCTGCCCGGCCCGTCGCGCCGCCTCGAGCAGCGCCGGCACGGTCTGACGCGCGACATTTTCCGGCACCACGCTCTGGTGCTGGTAGAGACCTTTCGGGCCATACAGCCGATTCCAGTCGCCGACACCATCAAGCGGAAAGAAAAAGCCCTGGTAGCCGGTTTGGCTCGGCCCCGGCGAGCGCCCCTTCTTCCACCGATAGGCGGCGTTGAAGGCGGTGAGGAACGGCCGGTTGAGCACATTGAACGGCGGCTGGAACGGCACTGAAAAACGGGAGCCGGCGCGAGACGCCGCATGCGAACCATACTCGGCATGATTGCCTGTCAACAACAGGCCGCGCCCGCGGCCATGGCCGCCGGCAAGCTGGTCGATCCAGGCGACGGCATATTCATTGGCCTGGTCGGCGGCCTCGGCCAGTTCGAAGAATTCGCCGAGATCGGCAAACCGCGTTACCTTCTCGGCGATATCGAGCGAATGCACCCGCATCAGCCGGATCGAGGCCGACAGGATCAGGCCGGTCAGCCCCATGCCGCCGATCGTCGCCGCAAACAGCCTTGCATTGTCGGTTGCCGAGCAGGTGTAGGTCCGCCCATCCGAGCGCAGCAGCGTGAACGACTCGACATGGCAGCCAAAGGTGCCGCGCCGGTGATGGTTCTTGCCATGGACGTCATTGGCGATCGCGCCGCCAAGGGTGACGAACTGGGTGCCTGGGACCACAGTCGGAAAGAAACCGTAAGGTGCAGTGTGCGCAATGATATCGGAGAGGAACACGCCGGCCTCCGCCTCGAGCAGGCCGGTCTCGGCATTGAAGGCGCCGATGCGGTTCAGCGGCCGCATGTCCACGACCGCACCTGGCTCGTTCTGGCAGGAATCACCGTAGGAGCGGCCATTGCCATAGGCGAGCAGAGCGTTCTTTGTCGCCTTGCCGCTTCGCATCAGCGCGATGGCATCGTCGGCCGCGATGGCTCGCTTTGCGGCCGGCGTGGCGAAGCCAAAACTCCGGTACCGTTCGCCGGCCATGCCCTACCAGCCTCCCGCGACCAGAAGGGCGGCGCCGATCACCACGACGATCTGGCTTCGCCAGTCGCGAATGATGAAGATGACCGGATCATCATTCATCTCGTTGCGGCGCGCCAGGATCCAGACCCGCATGGTCAAATACAGCACGATCGGCGCCAGCGGCCAGACCAGCCAGGGATGCGGATAGAGTTCGCGCACGGAGACGCTGTCCATGTAGAGCGCCAGCACCAGCGCCGAGGAGAAGGCCGACGCCATGCCCGCCTGGGCGACGATCTCCTGATCTTCGATGCGGTAGCCGCGACCGGCAATGCGCTCGCCCACCGGAATGGCTGTGGTGCGCAGTTCGACATAGCGCTTCACCAGCGCCAGCGACAGGAAGAAGAAAATCGAGAAGGCAAGCAGCCAGAACGAGACTTCGACCCCGGTCGCCGCAGCACCTGCCAGCACACGCACTGTGTAGAGCCCCGCCAGCGTCAGTACGTCGGCCAGGAGCATGCGCTTGAACGACAGCGAATAGGCTGTGGTCACCACCAGATAGCCGGCGAGCACGCCCAGGAACTCGATCGGCAACAGAAGCCCGGCGGCAATGCCGATCGCCAGCAGCACCGCCATCGCGCCGAGACCGAACGGGATCGACAAAGCGCCGCTGGCGAAAGGCCGGTTGCGTTTGGTCGGATGCTTGCGGTCGAGCGCAAGGTCGAAGAAATCGTTGAGAATGTAGATGGCGGAAGCCACGGCGCTGAAGGAGACGAACGCCAGCAGGCATTGCCAGATCATGTTGATGTTGAAGTATTCATGCGACAGCACCATCGGCACCGCGATCAGCGAATTCTTCAGCCACTGATGCACCCGCAGCATCTTGACGTATGTCTTCAATGTCCCTTTCGGCGCCGGCATCCTTTCGGCGCTATGCGCGGCCTGCCAGCGCTTCGCATGGCGGTCGGGCGCCACGACGATGGCGTTGCGTGCGGCTCCGAAAACCTTGAGGTCGTGCCGGCTGTTGCCGGCATAGTCGAAACCGCCGTCCCCATAGGCGGCGATGAGCGCGTCGCGCTTGCGGCCCGAGGTCATGTTGTGGGGACCGTCGGTCGCCAGCACATAGTCGAAGACGCCCAGATGCGCGGCGATCGTCTCGGCGAACTTGCGTGGCGTACCGGTCGCCAGCACGATCTTGCGTCCGTCGCTATGGTCGGCGAGCAGCCGCTGCAGCAGCGCTTCGCGATAGGGCAGCGAGGCCGGATCGATGTCGATGCGGTCGGCGATGGCTTGTTTCAGCCGCGCCGGGCCGGCGGCCAGCCAGAACGGAACCAGGAAAACATAGAGCGGATTCTTCTTGAGCAGGATGAACAGGCCTTCCCAAAGAAGATCGGTCGCAATCAGCGTGCCGTCGAGGTCGACCGCAAGCGGGATTGCGTTCTTGTCCGACCGCGCATCCATATCTTTCCTGCCCAGCTCAAAAACCCGTCGCGCCACGTTTCGGCGTCTGGGTATCCGGCATAGCGAGCAACGGCGCAACGAACGTTAAAACGTCTGGTTGCAACGGATATGCGCCGGGGTATTTCCCTCGTCATCGTTAAGCAACCGTTGCCGTAGACGAGAAAAGGCCGGGCATTGCCCGGCCTCTGCAAGAGCTGCTTGCCGACTTTACTTGATGCGGGCAACGCCACCCGAGATTTCGACCGTTTCCGAGCCGGTCAGGGCCTCGAGGTCACCATTGGGCAAGGTGACGAAACAGCCGTTCGGGCAGAATTCCACGGTTTCGCCGGCGGCCAACGCCAGTTCCGTCTTGCCGCCGCCTTCCGTCACGATCAGCGTACGGGTCTCAGCATCCTTGTTGACCGCGCTGGCGGCAAAGGCCGAGCCACTCGCTGCGGTAAGAGCGATGGCGACGACGAGCGACTTCCACATTTTGCAATATCGGTGTTTCCACACCGCCTCTGTTGCATTTCGCAAGGCATTCTCGCCTTTGCATGTGAGCTTATATGAGATGCAAGCTGAACCGCAACTGAATGCCGCATTCATGCCGCAATTGGTTTGGGAGGAGCTTGGGGCCTTAGCTGGGATCGGGTTTGCGGGCCTTGCGACCAGTTTTGGCCAGCCGCTTCGCCTCGGCGGCGGCTCTGGCCTCCGCCTGCTCCTTCTCGGCGAACTCGACCTCGATCTTGTCGTCGTCGATCGGCCATGCGTCGGTCTTCTTGACCTTGACCTCGGCGCGCGGCGTCGAGGGGATTTCTATGTGCTCGGCGTCAAAAGCATCGAGAACGGCAAAGCGGATATCGTTCTGAACGATGGCGCCGTTCAGCACATCGGCCAGGAACACGCGGATCTCGAACTCGAGTGCTGCCGGCCCGAAATTGGTGAACAGCACGAAGGGTTCCGGGTTCTTCAGCACCAGCGCATGGCCGCGCGCAATCTCAAGCAGGACCGCGTGTACCCGCTTGACGTCGCTGCCATAGGCGACCCCGACCTTGATCTCCACACGTCCGAGCTTGTTGCGGTGCGTCCAGTTGCCGACGGCGTTGTTGATGAGGTTCGAATTGGGCAGGATCACCGATTGCCGCTGGAAGGTCTCGATTTCGGTGGCGCGCACGCTGATCTTCTTGACCGTGCCTGATGTGTCGCCGGCGACGATCCAGTCGCCGACCTTGAACGGCCGCTCGGCGAGCAGGATCAGGCCGGACACGAAGTTGGACACGACATTCTGCAGGCCAAAGCCGATACCCAGCGAGAGTGCGCCTGCAACGAGCGCCAGGTTGGAGAGATCGATGCCCGCCGCCGAGATGCCGACGAGCCCAGCGAGCGCGACGCCGGCATAGCCGACCGCCAGCCGGATCGAGTTGCGCACGCCGGTATCGACCTTGCCGCGCGCCATTACCGAGCCGTCGAGCCAGCCCTGGAACCAGCGGGTCAGGAAATAGCCTATGATGAAGACGACGATTCCGGTGAGGATGCCGGTGACCGAAATCGTCACCGAACCGACGGTGACGCCTGTCGCCAATTTATAGCCCCAGGCCTGGATATCGCCGGGCTGGAAGCCCCACATCAACAGGATCAGCGGCAGGAACACCAGCACGATCATCAGGTTGATGGCGACGCTGACGACGAGGCCGAGTTGGTCGAGCGCGGTGTCCTCATAGCTGGAATTGGTCTTCAGCCAGCGCCCGATGGACGTGCCGGCGAAACCATCCTCCTCGCCGATCTCGCGTGCCGACAGGAAGCCGATATAGGCGGTGAGCAGGATGGTGCCGGTGACCACGACCTGCAACGAGACGAAGATGGCAAGACCGATATAGCCTAACAGCGCCGCCGCAATCGTGAACAGGCCGAGCGCGACACAGGTGTAGCGCAGCCAGGCCGGCCAGGGGCGCCAGCGCCGGTCGGCATCCTTGTAAGGCTTCAGCAGCGCCATAAGGATCAGGATGACGCCCACGATGACGGTGGCGACAAAACTCCTGGCCACCGTCAGCGACAGGGGCGAGCCCATCTTGTCGTTGACGATCGACAGGAAATTGTTGATGCCGATGACGACTGCCATGGCCGTCGTCAGCCGCACCAGCCAACGCGCCGGGCCGGTCTCGACCTGGATCAGGCGCCAGTTCGGCATGCTGGGCGACAGCGCCGCATTGGTCAGGCGGTTGACACAGAACACTATGGCGATGACGGCTGCCAGAGCGTTGAGGAAAACGCCTATGTCGCCGCGCAGCACATTGTAGTAATTGTACAGGAACACCGTCGAGGCGAGGAAGGCGCTGACCGCCAGCGTCGGCAGCAAAGTCGACCAGAACGCCACCGACAGGCGGCTGAGATACGTCGGATCTTCAACCGACGCGTCGGGCTCGAAGATGCGCCCAAACAGGCGGCGCCCACCGACCAGAAGCACCACGGCCAACGCGAGCGCCATGAGGGTCGCCGCGAGCATCGCCTGGAACTTGAACTTGAAGGCAAAGCTCAGCCAGGACGACACCGCCCTGTAAAAATTGGCGTATTCGTCCCTGGCGTCGGAAAACACTTGCGGGCTCAGTGCATCGGACAGCACGTAACGCTTGGTCAGCCCGCTGCGAAACAGCTCGCTGCGCATATTGCCGATCTTCTCGATCAGCGCATTGATGCGGATCGACAGGTTCTGCGCGCCGGCGATGACGGCGTTGATCTCCGCCTTTTCCGACGCCAGCGCCTGGCGCTCGCCGGTCACGATATCCGGTTCAGGCGGCTGTCCGGCAGCCGGGGGCGCACCAAGCTGCTCAAGCCTCGAATTGATCTCCCCCAGCCGGGACCGGAACGCCAGCGCGCTGTTCAGCGCAGCGCGCGACAGCTCTTCCAGCTGCAGGCGGATCTCGACGAGGGTGGTGTCGTCGACGCCGTCCTCCTGGACTTTCTTCTCCAGAGCGTCGGTTTTCGTCGTCAAACCCTGCAGGATTTTCTGCTGGTCGGCGACCAGCCCGGCAGGCGCCTGGCCCAGCCCCTGCGCCATCGCGCCGAACGAATGCGGCGCCAAGGCAACGAGCGCGAGGACCAGGATCAGGCGAAAGAAGCGAAAAAGCATAATGGTGGCGACTCAAAGGGCGGCAAGGCCGCTTCTAAAGCGGTCCTTGATAGAGACGCTCATCCCGTGGGGCAAGTCGTGGCGAAGTCATCGCAGTTGGGCGCCTTGCGGGAGTCGGCCAGTCGAAAAGCCATGGCGCAATCTTGGCTTTGCGCCCGCCGCCTGCTCTATAGTCTGCCGCATCGCGCCGAGCCGGAAGGTTTCAGGTCTGTCCGACCTGAAACCTTCCGGCTCTAGAAATCAAAGATATAGAGCATGATGTCGTCCGAAAACCGCTTCACACTTTTCGGCATCATGCTCTAGGGATGGCATGAAGAATGGCGGAATATTCAGCCCTTTCGCTTCTCACGAACGCGCTCAAGGGAAACAAGGACTGGAAGCCGGCCTGGCGCAAGCCCGACCCCAAGGCTTCCTATGACGTCATCATCATCGGTGGCGGCGGCCACGGCCTGTCGACGGCGTACTATCTGGCCAAGGAGCACGGCATCACCAATGTCGCGGTGCTGGAAAAGGGCTGGCTGGGTTCCGGCAATGTCGGCCGTAACACCACGGCGGTGCGCTCCAACTACCTTTTGCCGTCCAACACCCGCTTCTACGAACATTCGATGAAGATGTGGGAGAACCTTTCGCACGACCTCAACTACAACGTCATGTTCTCGCAGCGCGGCTGCCTGAACCTGGTTCACACGCCGGGCCAGTTCGACGACTTGGCAAGGCGCGGCAACGCCATGCGCCACCTCGGCGTCGATGCCGAGCTGATGAACACCGCCGAGATCGCGCGCCTGGTCCCGGCGCTGGACATGTCGGCCTCCGCGCGCTTTCCCATCGTCGGCGGCCTGATGCAGCCGCGCGCCGGCACCGCCCGTCACGATGCGGTTGCCTGGGGCTATGCCCGCGGCGCCGACCGACGCGGCGTCGACATCGTCGAGAATTGCGAGGTCACCGGCTTCCTGCGCGACGGCGACCGCATCACCGGCGTGCAGACGACGCGCGGAGAGATCCGCGGCAAGAAAGTTGCCGTGGCCGTTGCCGGCAGCACCGGACGGGTGATGCAGCTTGCCGGCATCGACAGGATGCCGATCGAGAGCCATGTGCTGCAGGCCTTCGTGACAGAGTCGCTGAAACCTTTCGTCGACACGGTGCTGACCTTCGGCATGGGTCATTTCTACATGTCGCAGTCCGACAAGGGCGGCCTCGTCTACGGCGGTGACATCGACGGCTACAACAGCTACGCTCAGCGCGGCAACCTGCCCATCGTCGATGAGGTGATGAGCGAGATGCTGGCGCTGTTTCCCGGCCTTGCGCGTGTACGCATGCTGCGCTCCTGGGGCGGCGTCTGCGACATGTCAATGGACGGTTCGCCGATCATCACCACCGGCCCGCTGCCCGGCATGTATCTCAACTGCGGCTGGTGCTATGGGGGCTTCAAGGCGACGCCGGCCTCGGGCTGGTGCTTCGCATACACCATCGCCAAGGACGAACCGCACGCGTTCAACGCGCCGTTCACGCTCGACCGTTTTTATCGCGGCCTAGTGATTGACGACAAGGGCCAGGGCGCAACGCCCCGGCTGCATTAGGGTTCAAACAAATGCTTATCACTTGTCCCTATTGCGGCCCGCGCGACGTCATCGAGTTCACCTATCAGGGCGACGGCAACCGCGAGCGCCCGCAGCCCAACTCGCAGGACCTCGACGCCTGGAACGCCTATGTCTACGATCGGCTGAACCCGGCCGGCGACCACAATGAGATCTGGCAGCATTCGGGCGGCTGCCGCACCCATCTGAGGATGGTGCGCAACACGGTCACGCATGAGATTTCCAGCACCGGTTTCGCCCGCGGCGACCACAATGCCGCCGCCCGGCACAAAGCCGGAGGCAAGTCGTGAGCCCGCGCCGCACCGAGACCGGCGGCCGCGTCGACCGGCTGCGCACCATCCGCTTCACCTTCGACGGCACGCCCTACACCGGCCATGCCGGCGACACGCTGGCCTCGGCGCTGCTTGCTAACGGCGTCACGCTTTTCGGCCGCTCATTCAAATACCACCGCCCGCGCGGCCTGCTCTCGGCCGGCGTCGAGGAACCGAACGCGCTGGTGACGGTGCTGCGCGGCGAAGTGCGCGAGCCCAACATCGCCGCAACCATGGTCGAGATCTATGACGGGCTGGTGGCCGTCAGCCAGAACCGCTTTCCCTCGCTCGCCTGGGACATCAACGCCGTCAACCAACTCGGCGGCAAGATCCTGGCCGCCGGCTTCTACTACAAGACCTTCATGGGCCCTGTCTTCGGCCCCCTGAAAGGCACCCGCTTCTGGATGTTCTGCGAGCATTTCATCCGCCGCGCCGCCGGCCTGGGCCGCGCCGGTATTGCCGCCGACACCTCGCGCTACGAGCGCATGAACGCGTTTTGCGACGTGCTGGTGGTCGGCTCCGGCCCGGCCGGCCTGTCAGCCGCCAAGGCCGCTGCCGACCAGGGCGCGCGCGTCATCCTGGCCGAACTCGAGCCGCGTTTCGGCGGCTCGGCCAACTGGTCCGGCGAGGCCATCGACGGCGCGCCGACCGCCGACTGGGCGGCGCGCGCCGTCAGCCAGCTCGAAGGCCATGACACGGTCCGCCTGCTGCCGCGCACCACGGTGTGGGGCTATTACGACGGCAACACGCTAGCCGCGCTCGAGCGCGTCACCGACCACAAGGAAACGCCCGGCAAGGGCGAGCCGCGCCATCGCTACTGGGCGATCCGCGCCAAAACGGTGGTGCTGGCCACCGGCTCATTCGAGCGGCCGCTTGTGTTCCCCGGCAACGACCGGCCGGGCGTCATGCTGGCGCATGCCGCCGAGCGCTATGTTAGTGATTATGGCGTGCTGCCCGGCGACAGGATCGCGCTGTTCACCAACAATGACAGCGCCTATCGCTCGGCGCTGGCGCTGAGGAAGGCCGGGGCCGCTATTGTCGCCATCGTCGATGTGCGCCCCGAGCTTTCGGCCGAAATGCGCAGCCTCGCCACCGAGGCCGAAGCCGAAATCCTCTCCGGCCATGCCGTGGTCGCCACCGAAGGCGGCAAGGCGCTCTCCGGCCTCAAGGTGCAGCGCTTCGACATGACCTCGGGCGCGCTCAGCGGTGACGCCCGCAGCATCCACGCCGATTGCCTGCTGATGTCGGGCGGCTGGTCGCCGACCATCCATCTCGCCAGCCAAGCCGGCGCCAGGGCCGAGTGGAACGCCGACCGCCAGGCCTTCCTGCCCCCTAAGCCGACTCGGCAATGGAGTGGCGCCGGCGCTTTCAACGGCAGCTTTTCGACCGTCGAAGCCATCACTGAGGGCCGCGCCGCCGGCTTTTCGGCAGCAGGTGCAACAGGTGCGCCCGCAGCCTTGCCGGATGTCGAAGCAGCACCGGGGAATCCCGATCCGGCGCCGGTGTTCGAGATCAAGGCAAAAGGCAAAAGCTTCGTCGATTTCCAGCATGATGTCACCGCCGAAGACGTGCGGCTGGCGCATCGCGAAGGTTTTGTCTCTGTCGAGCATTTGAAGCGCTACACCACGCTCGGCATGGCGACCGACCAGGGCAAGAACTCCAACGTGCCGGGCCTCGCCATCATGGCCGAGGCGCTGGGCAAGCCGATCCCCGAAGTCGGCACGACACGTTTCCGCCCGCCCTATTCTGCGGTGTCGATCGGCTCGCTCGCCGCCGAACGCTTCGGCGACCTGAAACCCGAGCGGCTGACGCCGATGCATGACTGGCACCTCGCCAACGGCGCGGCCATGTATTCCGCCGGCCTCTGGTATCGGCCAATGATCTACGGCCTTGCCGGTGAGACGATCGAACAGGCCTATGTCCGCGAAGCCAGGGCGACGCGCGAGAGCGCCGGCATCGTCGACGTTTCGACGCTGGGCAAGATCGCCGTGCAGGGACCCGACGCCGGCGAATTCCTCGACCGCGTCTACACCAACATGTTTTCGACGCTTGCCGTCGGCAAGGCGCGCTACGGGCTGATGCTGCGCGAAGACGGGCTTGCCTTCGACGACGGCACCACCTGGCGGCTCGGCGAACAGGATTTCCTGATGACCACCACCACGGCGAACGCCGGCAAGGTGATGCAGCATCTGGAATACTTTCTCGACGTGATCTGGCCGGAGCTTAAGGTGCACGTCACCTCGGTGACCGACGAATGGGCGGGCGCCGCTCTCGGCGGACCGAAGGCGCGGGACATCCTTGCCGCCTGCGTTTCCGGTACAGCGGTCGACAATACGACCCTGCCCTTCATGGGCATCGTGCGCGGCCAGATTGCCGGCGTACCGGTGATGATTTGCCGGCTGTCCTTCTCTGGAGAAATGGCCTTCGAGGTCTATTCCGGCGCCGGCTACGGCACCCATGTCTGGGAAGCGCTTGTCGAGGCCGGCAAGCCGTTCGGCCTGGTGACCTATGGGCTGGAAGCGCTGGGCACGATGCGCATCGAGAAAGGCCATGTCACCGGCGCCGAGATCGACGGCCGCACCACGGCGCGCGACCTGCATCTCGACTGGATGCTGTCCAAGAAGAAGCCGTTCATCGGCTCGGCGATGATGAACCGCGAAGGCCTGATCGCGCCCGACCGGCTGCAGCTGGTCGGCCTGGTCTCGCTCGACAACCGGCCTCTCAACGGCGGCGCGCATATCGTCGAGGAACTGGACGAGGCCAATCCGCACGATTCCATCGGCCACATCACCGCCTGCTGCTATTCGCCGGCGCTGGGCAAGCACATCGCGCTGGCCCTAGTCGAGGGCGGCAAGGCCAGGCACGGGACCCGTGCGTTTGTCTCCGATCCGCTGCGCAAGCGCTTCGGGCCGGTCGAGATCGTCTCCAACCATTTCTACGACCCGGACGGGAGCCGCATGCATGGCTGAGCGCCAATCACCCGAACGCCCACTACCTGAGCGCCTCTCGCCGCTCGAGCCGGTGTTCCATCCGGGTTCGCACGGCAATTTCGAGCATGGCGTCGATGTCATCCTGACCGAGACCCGGCCCGGTTCGATCCTGCAGCTCGCCGCATGGCCGGGCGCGGAAAAGCAACTGATTGAGGCGATCCGCAAGGTCACCGGCCTCGCTTTGCCCGACGGCGCCGGCGGCGGCGTCGCCAAGGACGGCAAGGCTGTCTTCGGCTTCGCGCCGGGAAAATTCACCGTCGTCGACGAGGCCGAGGGCCTGGCATCGGCCTTTGCCAGGGACGTCACCCCGGCCATCGGCACCATCACCGACCTGTCGCATGGCCGCACCGCCATCCGCATCGCCGGACCGAAGGCCGAATGGGTGCTGGCGAAATTCTTCGCCATCGACTTCGCGCTGCCCGCCTTCCCTATCGGCGCCGGCCGTTCGACCACCCATCACGACGTCTTTGCGCAGATCCAGCGCACCGGCGCCGACCAGTTCGACATCTATGTCTTCCGCTCCTTCGCCCGCTCGTTCTGGAAGGCGCTCTGCCATGCCAGCGAGGAAGTCGGCTACGAGGTGCAGTAGCCGTCCCGCCTTCCGCCACTGGCATCAAGGCCAGCCGGCTCTGCCGCTAGAGAATCCCGCGCTAGACGCCCATGATGGATAAACGTGGCCGCCCAACCGGTCCAAAGGGGGTCTGAAAACCCCTTCTTTAGAGTCGGCATCCTCGTTTGGTTCGAACATCCCCATGACCGCAGAACTATCCGCCGGCGCCACGGATCGCGCCGATGTGTCGGCCAGAGCCTTGCTCCTGCTGCCGCTGACGGTCGCCTGCGGCGTGTTCATGACCAGCCTCGACCAGAATGTCGTGGTCACCGCTCTGCCCGGCATCAGCGAAAGCCTTGGCCGCCCGTCGAGCCAGCTCGGCCTTTTGATCACCGTCTATGTCGCCAGCCTGATCATCTCGATGCCGCTCGGCGGCTGGGCCGCCGAGCGCTTCGGCCTGCGCAACGTCTACTGCTTTGCCTTGCTGGTGTTCGCGGCGTCATCGGCGCTGTGCGGGCTCTCCAACGACATCTGGACGCTGGTCGGCGCCCGCGCGCTGCAAGGGTTCGGCGGCGCCTTGATGGGTACGCTCGGCCAGGTCGTCATCCTGTCGACCTTCCCGCGGAGCCGCACGCTGAAGATCAACATGTATATCTCGCTGGCCGGCCAGTCCGGACCGCTGGTCGGCCCGCTCGTCGGCGGCGCGCTGACGACCTACATTTCCTGGCGCTGGATCTTCTTCATCAACGTGCCGTTCGCGCTGGCCGCGGCCGTTCTTGCCGCGTCGCTGTTTCCGGCCGTTACCAAACCGGTGCGCACGCCGTTCGATTTCCCGGGCTTCCTGCTGGTCGGCAGCGGCATGGTCCTGCTGGTCTTCGGCATGGATTCGCTTGCGGCCAAAGACGCCGCCGGCAGCATGATCGCGGCCGAGCTGGCGCTGGCGATCGTCATCCTGACGCTTGCTTCCTTCTACTGCCTGCGCGCCCGCAACCCTTTGCTTGACCTGAAGCTCCTGCGCATCCGCACCTTTCGCATCTCCTTCCTCACCGGCGGCGGACTGGACACGATTGGCCTGAGCTCTGTCGTCTTCCTTTTGCCGCTGATGTTCCAGCTCGGCTTCGGCATGAGCGCGGTGCAGGCGGGATCGCTGACCTTCGTCGCCGCGATCGGCTCGCTGATCATGCGTGTCTTCATGCCGCGCCTGCTCAACCGCTTCGGCTTTCGCCGCGTGCTGGTCGTCAACACGCCGATCGTTGCGGCGATGGTTGCCGGCTTCGCCTTGATAGAGGCAACCACGCCGGTCTGGATCGTGCTTGCCTATATCTTTGCCTTCGGTGTCCTGCGCTCGGCGCAGTGGGCGTCGACCGGCAATCTCGCCTATTCCGACATCGCGCCCGACCAGCTCGCCCGCTTCAGCGCGCTCTACTACATACTGTGGCAGCTAGGGGTGGCGATCAGCGTCGGCCTGGCGGCGGCGCTGTTGTCGTTCCTGGCTGGCGGCAGGCCGGCGGTGACCAACGATTTCCGCATCCTGTTCGTGGTCGAGGGCGTCATCACTTTGTGCGCGCTGATCGCCTATCTCAGACTGACACCGCAGGACGGCGCCCATGTCAGCGGCCATGGCGCGCAGATGAACGTGGAATAAGGCCCCGGTAGCCGAGGCCTAGCCGCTGAACGTCACCCACTCTTCCAGCGGCACGCGGTCGGTGCGGAAGTCGTTTTCGGGTTTCGACGTATCCTCAAGGCCGAGCGCCATGCCGCAGACGACGATCTCCTCGTCGGGGATGTTGAGCACCGGCCGGATCTGCCGGTGATAGGGCGCGAAGGCGGCCTGCGGGCAGGTGTGCAGGCCCCTGCCTCGCGCCGCCACCATGATGTTCTGCAGGAACATTCCGTAGTCGATCCACGAGCCCTGGTTCAGCCGCCGGTCGATGGTGAAGATCATGCCGACCGGCGCGTCGAAGAAGACGAAGTTGCGGTCGTGCTGGGCGCGCATCTTGTCGACCTCGCGGCGGCCGATGCCGAGTGCCCCATAGAGCCCGAAACCGTTGGCGCGGCGGCGGGTGAGATACGGCTCGAAGAACTGGGTGGGATAATAGCGATACTCGTCCCAATCGGCCTTTTCGGCGCGGATACCGGAATTCAGGATGGCATCGGTGATCTGCTGCTTGACCTCGCCCTTGACGACATAGACCCGCCAAGGCTGCATATTGGTGCCCGAAGGCGCGCGCGCGGCGACGCCAAGAATGGCTCGGATCGTCTCGTCATCGACCATGTCGGGCAGGAAGGCACGCACTGAACGGCGCGAGATGATCGCCTCGTCGACAACAGCCGCGTTATGCGCTGCCAGGCCGTTTTTTTCCAGCATGGGCCGTCCCTTTGCGCACACTTCGAAAGCCGAACCGGCTATCGGAGAAGACCTTGCGCAGATTTCAATCCTTGGTCGCCGACCCGCATTCCCACACCCGCCGCTCGTGGCAGAGCCTTTGCATGAACTGCCAAAATGGCGCAAGCAAATCTTGTGTGTCCATGAAAATTCGCTTGATTTTTTCACGGACATGAGCTCTCATGAAATTCATTTCCAGAGTTTCATCAAGTGAGCGTTTTTGCCCCCAGCTATCCCCAAAACATTGCAGGGACCCGACGAGCGCCTGCTGGCGAGCGACATCCGTGCGCTCCGCAAGGCGCGTGGGCTGACGCTTGCTGAGATCGCGCTGAAGCTTGGCCGCTCTGTCGGCTGGGTCAGCCAGGTCGAGCGCGGCCTGTCGATTCCTTCGCTCGGCGACCTCAGGGCCTTCGCCGATTTGTTCGGCGTGCCGCTCAGCCTGTTCTTCAGCCACGACGTGCCGATCGAAAAGGAGCGCGGCGTTGTCGTGCGCGCCGGCAGCCGGCGCACGCTTGGCACAAGCGAATCCGGCCTGGTGGAGGAGCTTCTGTCGCCCGATCTCGGCGGTAGTTTCGAGATGGTGCGTTCGATCTTTGCGCCGGGCGCCGAGATGAAGAGCGAGCAGCTGCGGCCGACCGAGGAAGCCGGCTACATCGCCTCTGGCGTTTTCGAGATCGAGATAGCAGGCGTCTGGCACCGGCTCGGCGAAGGCGATTCCTTCCGCTTCGAGCGCAAGCCATACCGCTGGCGCAATCCCGGCACCGAGCCGGCCGTAATCATCTGGGTGGTTTCGCCGCCTGTTTATTGAATGCATGTCGCCCAAAGTGTGCAGCGGTTTTGGGAAACGACATGCGTCAAGCAAAAAGATAGAAGCGCAGCGCGCTTCAGGTTTGGGAGAAGAATATGGCCGGTTTGCCGACCACGGCGCGCGTGGTGATCATCGGAGGCGGTGTCGTCGGCGCCTCCTCGCTTTACCATCTGTGCAAGGCGGGCTGGACCGACTGCGTGCTGCTTGAAAAGAACGAGCTGACATCGGGCTCGACCTGGCATGCCGCCGGCAATGTGCCGACTTTCTCGTCGTCCTGGTCGCTGATGAACATGCAGCGCTATTCGACCGAGCTTTATCGCGGTCTCGCCGACGCGGTCGACTATCCCATGAACTACCACGTTACCGGCTCGCTCCGCCTCGCCCACACCAAGGAGCGCATGCAGGAGTTCCAGCGCGCCAAGGGCATGGGCCGCTACCAGGGCATGGACATCGACATCGTCGGCCCCGACGAGATCAAGCGCCGCTATCCCTTCATCGAGACGCATGAATTGAAAGGCGCGCTCTATGATCCAAACGACGGCGACATCGATCCGGC
This sequence comes from Mesorhizobium sp. M0659, assembly GCF_040320605.1. Taxonomy (NCBI): domain Bacteria; kingdom Pseudomonadati; phylum Pseudomonadota; class Alphaproteobacteria; order Hyphomicrobiales; family Phyllobacteriaceae; genus Mesorhizobium; species Mesorhizobium sp. M0659. The sequence goes on along the minus strand of NZ_JAMYPY010000008.1, from coordinate 98,244 downwards.
GCAGCTGACGCAGGCGCTGGCCAAGGGCGCACGCGACATGGGCGCCAGGATCGTCCGCTTCTGTCCGGTGTCAGGTGTGCGCCGCGAGAACGACGAATGGGTGGTTGTCACCCCGCAAGGCGAAATCCGCTGCGAGATCGTCGTCAATGCCGCCGGCTACCGTGCCGCCGAAGTCGGCAAAATGTTCGGCCGCGACGTCCCGATGATGGTGATGAGCCATCAGTACATCTTGTTCGAGGAGATACCCGAACTGGTGGCGTGGTCGAAGGAGCAGGGCAAGAAGCTGCCGCTGCTGCGCGACGTCGACACCTCCTACTATCTGCGCCAGGAAAAGAACGGCATGAATCTCGGCCCCTATGAGCGCAATTGCCGCGCGCATTGGGCGACCCACAACGACCCGATGCCGGAGGATTTTTCCTTCCAGCTCTTCCCCGACGATCTCGACCGTCTCGAGCACTACCTTGCCGATGCCGTAGCCCGCGTGCCGATTCTGGGCACTGCCGGCCTGTCCAAGGTGATCAACGGGCCGATCCCTTACGCGCCGGACGGCAATCCGCTGATCGGTCCGATGCCCGGCGTTCCCAACGCGTTCGAGGCCAGTGTCTTCACCTTCGGCATCGCCCAGGGCGGCGGCGCCGGCAAGGTGCTGGCCGAATGGGTTACGCAGGGCCAGACCGAATGGGACATGTGGTCTTGCGATCCGCGCCGTTTCACCTCATTTGCGGCCGCCCCCGACTATAGCGTCGCCAAGGGCATGGAGATCTACGGCAACGAATACGCCATCCAGTTCCCGCGCCATGCCTGGCCGGCCGGGCGCGACCGCAAGCTGTCGCCGATCCACGATCGCATCAAGGCCCTCGGCGCCCAGTTCGACGCCTATAATGGCTGGGAGCGTGCCACCTGGTATGCGCAACCCGGTGACGACACGTCGGAAGAAGCAACACTCACCTTCCGCCGCGACGGGCCGTGGCAGCACCGCGTGCGCGAAGAATGCCTGGCGGTGCGCGACGCCGCCGGCATTCTCGACCTGCCCGGCTTCTCGCGCTTCAACCTCGAAGGTCCTGGCGCAGCCGAATGGCTGGCGCTGCAGGTCACCGGTCTGGTGCCCAAGCCCGGCCGAATCGGCCTCGCCTATTTCGCCGACGACAAGGGCCGCATCGTCACCGAGATGTCGGTGGTGCGCCATGGCGAAGAGCAGATGACGCTGATCACCGCGGCGGTAGCGCAGTGGCACGATTTCGAATGGCTGAAGTCGCGCCTGCCGAAGGACGCAACTTTCACCCTCACCGACAGGACCGAAGACTATTCGACGCAAATCCTCGCCGGCCCCAATTCGCGCAAGATCCTGGCCGAGGTCTGTGGCGCGGATCTCTCGCTGCCCTGGCTGACGCATCAGGAAACCACCATCGCCGGCCGCTGGGCGAAGCTGGTGCGGGTATCCTTCGCCGGCGAACTCGGCTGGGAAATCCACACCAAGGTGGGAGACACCGCCGCCATCTTCGACGCCGTCTGGACGGCGGGACAAAAACACGGTCTGAAACCGTTCGGCATGTATGCGCTGGATTCGCTGCGCCTCGAAAAGGGCTACCGGACCTGGAAGGGCGACCTGTCGACCGACTATACGGTCCTGCAGGGCGGGCTCGAGCGCTTCGTAAAATGGGACAAGCCCGACTTCCGCGGCAAGGCAGCCCTGCAGAACGAAAAGCAGCAAGGCGTAAAGAAGCGCTTCGTCACGCTGGTGGTCGAAAACCCCGGCGATTGCGACGCGCCGTCGGTGTCGACGCTCTGGCATGACGGCAAGATCGTCGGCGAGACGACGTCCGGCGGCTGGGGGCATCGCATCGACAAATCGATCGCGCTCGGCATGCTGCGCGCCGACCTGGCTGAACCCGATACCGCGATCGAGATTGAAATTTTTGGCGATCGTTTCAGGGCGGTCGTGCAGAAAGACGAGCCGCTGTGGGATCCGAAAAACGAAAGACTGAGAGCATGAAGAAAGTCATTCTCACCGATGGCGGCATGGGCCAGGAACTGGTCCGCCGCAGCAGCTCCGAGCCGACGCCGCTCTGGTCGGCCAGGGTGCTGATCGACGAGCCGGATCTGGTGCGTGACCTGCATGCCGAATTCATCCGGGCCGGCGCTCGCGTCATCACCATCAACACCTATTCGGCAACGCCGGAGCGGCTCGCGCGGGAAGGAGCAGAAGACCTCTTCAAGCCCTTGCAGAAGCGCGGCATCGAATTGGCAAGACAGGCACGCGACGAGGCAGGCGATGCAGCGATCGCCGGCTGCCTGTCACCGCTGTTCGGCAGCTATGCGCCGGCGCTGACCATATCGTTCGAGGAGACGCTGGACATCTATCGCCGCATCGTCGCCGAGCAGGCCGATGGCGTCGACCTGTTCCTGTGCGAGACCATGGCCTCAGCCGAGGAAGGACGTGCGGCCGTTACCGCTGCGTCGGAAAGCGGCAAACCTGTCTGGGTGTCTTGGACTCTCGCCGATCACGGCGCGCCGCGCCTGCGCAGCGGCGAAACAATAGCGGCAGCGGCGGGCGCCCTCGACGGCCTGACGGTTGCAGCGCGCCTGGTCAATTGCTGCCGGCCAGAAGCGATCGCCGCGGCACTGCCCGAATTGATTGCTCTCGGCGGCCCGGTCGGCGCCTATGCCAACGGCTTCACCTCTGTCGAAGCGCTCAAGCATGGCGGAACGGTCGAAGTGCTGCACGCCCGCCACGACCTTGATCCGGATGCCTATGCCGACCAGGCGCTCGGCTGGGTCGCCGCCGGCGCCACCATCGTCGGCGGATGCTGCGAAGTCGGCCCGGCCCACATCGCTGCCTTGCGCGACCAGCTCGAACAGGCCGGCCACGAAATCTCGGGAGTATCCTGATGCCCAGACCGTCATCGCGCATTTCCGGCATCGTGCCTTCGGGCAAAGATGGCTGGGAGGTCCACACCGAGGCATGGGCCCGCAAGGAGGCCGGCCAGGACATCATCATGCTGTCGGTCGGCGACCATGATTTCGATACGCCGAGCCAGACGATCGAAGCCTGCGTGACGGCGGTTCGCGGCAGCAACCATCACTACACCCCGCTTTCCGGCGTTCCGCGCCTTCGCAGGGCGATGGCGGCGGCCTCGACCGCTTGCACCGGGGTCGAGACGGCACCTGACCAAGTCATCGCCACGCCCGGCGGCCAGGCTGCCCTTTACGCGGCCGTGCAGGCCGTTCTCGACCAGGGCGACCACGCCATCGTGGTGGCGCCCTACTACGCGACTTATCCCAACACGTTCAGCGCCGCCGGCGCCAGCTTCACCGTCGTCGAGACGCCGGCCGAAGACGGTTTCCAGCCGCACGCCGAGATGATCCGCGCTGCGCTCAAGCCCAACACGCGCGCCATTTTGATCAACACGCCGAACAACCCGACCGGCGCCGTCTATTCGCGTGAGCGTCTGGAAGAGCTGGCCGAGATCTGCCGCGAGCACGATCTCTGGCTGCTGTCGGACGAGGTCTACTGGACGCTCGGCGGCGGCGAGCACATCTCGCCGCGCGGCCTGCCCGGCATGGCCGAGCGCACGCTGGTCATCAATTCGATGTCCAAGAGCCATGGCATGACCGGCTGGCGCATGGGCTGGCTGACTGGCCCGGCGCAGATGATCACGCTGTTGACCAATCTCAATCTGGTGACGACCTACGGCTTGCCGGCCTTCATCTCGATCGCCTGCGCCGAGGCGCTGGAGAACCGCTATGGCGTGAAAGAGATCGCCGAACGCTATGCGGCGCGCCGCACCGTCCTGCTCGACGCCGTGCGCGGCATGAACAATATCAGCGTGCACGGCTCGGAGGGCGGCATGTATGTCATGCTCGACATCTCCGCCGTCGAGCCCGACGACGAGAAATTCGCCTGGGCCTTTCTCGACCAGGAGAGTGTCGGCGTCATGCCGGGTTCCAGCTTCGGCAAGGCCGCTGCCGGCCACATCCGCATCAGCCTCTGCCAACCGGAACCGGTGCTTCAGGAAGCCGCAAAACGCCTGCGCCGCTTCGCATCCGGCTATCGCCGCGAGGCCGCATGACCAGAAGCATTCCCACCAAGGCCCGCGCGGTTATTATCGGTGGCGGCGTCTCCGGCTGCTCGGTAGCCTATCATTTGGCCAAGCTCGGCTGGACCGACATCGTGCTGCTCGAACGCAAGCAGCTGACCTCGGGCACGACCTGGCACGCCGCTGGGCTGATCGGCCAGCTGCGCGGTTCGCAGAACATGACGCGGCTGGCGAAATATTCGGCCGACCTCTACGTCAAGCTGGAGGCCGAAACCGAAGTCGGCACCGGCATGCGCCAGGTCGGCTCGATCACCGTGGCGCTGACTGAGGAGCGCAAGCACGAGATTTATCGGCAGGCCTCGCTCGCCCGCGCCTTCGATGTCGATGTGCGCGAGATTTCGCCTGGTGAAGTCAAGGAGATGTACCCGCATCTCAACGTGTCCGATGTGGTCGGCGCCGTGCATCTGCCGCTCGACGGCCAGTGCGATCCGGCCAACATCGCCATGGCGCTGGCCAAGGGCGCCCGCCACCGCGGCGCCACAGTCGTCGAGAATGTGAAGGTCACCAAGGTCCACACCAAGGCCGGTCGCGTCACCGGCGTGTCGTGGGCGCAAGGCGACGACCAGGGCACGATCGAGGCCGACATCGTCGTCAACTGCGCCGGCATGTGGGCGCGCGAACTCGGCGCCCAGAACGGCGTCACCATCCCGCTGCATGCCTGCGAGCATTTTTATCTCGTCACCGAGCCGATCCCCGGCCTTGGCCGGCTGCCGGTGCTGCGCGTGCCGGATGAGTGCGCCTACTACAAGGAAGACGCCGGCAAGATGATGCTCGGCGCCTTCGAGCCGGTGGCCAAGCCCTGGGGCATGGACGGCATAAGCGAGGATTTCTGCTTCGACCAGCTTCCCGAGGACATGGAGCATTTCGAGCCGATCCTCGAAATGGGTGTCAACCGCATGCCGATGCTGGCAACCGCCGGCATTCACACCTTCTTCAACGGCCCCGAAAGCTTTACCCCCGACGACCGCTACTATCTCGGCGAAGCGCCGGAGCTGTCGGGCTACTGGATGGCGACCGGCTACAATTCCATCGGCATCGTCTCGTCCGGCGGCGCCGGCATGGCGCTGGCGCAGTGGATCAATGAGGGCGAAGCGCCCTTCGACCTCTGGGAAGTCGACATCCGCCGCGCCCAGCCATTCCAGAAGAACCGTAGGTATCTCAAGGAGCGTGTCTCCGAAACACTCGGCCTGCTCTATGCGGATCACTTCCCCTACCGGCAGATGGCAACGTCCAGAAATGTCAGGCGCTCGCCCCTGCACGAACACCTGAAGGCGCGCGGCGCCGTGTTCGGCGAAGTCGCCGGCTGGGAGCGCGCCAACTGGTTTGCGCGAGAGGGACAGGAGCGCGAATACCGCTATTCCTGGAAGCGGCAGAACTGGTTCGACAACCAGCGCGAGGAGCACCTGGCGGTCCGCAACAAGGTCGGCCTGTTCGACATGACCTCGTTCGGCAAGATCCGTGTCGAGGGCCGCGACGCCTGTGCCTTCCTGCAAAGGCTGTGCGCCAACGATATGGACGTGGCGCCGGGCAAGATCGTCTACACCCAGATGCTCAACCAGCGCGGCGGTATCGAAAGCGACCTCACGGTGTCGCGGCTATCTGAGACCGCCTACTTCCTCGTCGTGCCGGGCGCGACGCTGCAACGCGACCTCGCCTGGCTGCGCCGGCATGTCGGGGATGAATTCGTAGTCATCACCGATGTCACGGCAGCTGAGGCCGTGCTCTGCCTGATGGGTCCGGATGCGCGAAAGCTGATCCAGAAAGTCAGCCCCAACGATTTCTCCAACGACAACAATCCATTCGGCACCTTCCAGGAGATCGAGATCGGCATGGGCCTCGCCCGTGCCCACCGCGTCACCTATGTCGGCGAACTCGGCTGGGAACTTTATGTCTCGACCGACCAGGCGGCTCATGTCTTCGAGGCGATCGACGAGGCCGGCGGCGATGTCGGCCTGAAACTTTGCGGCCTGCATACGCTGGATTCCTGCCGCATCGAAAAGGCGTTTCGGCATTTCGGCCACGACATCACCGACGAGGACAATGTGCTGGAGGCCGGCCTCGGCTTTGCGGTCAAAACCGCCAATGGCGAGTTCATCGGCCGCGATGCGGTGCTGAAGAAAAAAGAAGCCGGCCTGTCGCGCCGGCTGGTGCAGTTCCGGCTGAAGGACCCGCAGCCTCTGCTCTTCCACAACGAGGCGATCCTTCGCGACGGCAAGATCGTCGGCCCGATCACATCAGGCAACTACGGCCACCATCTCGGCGGCGCGATCGGGCTGGGCTATGTGCCCTGCCAGGGCGAGAGCGAGGCGGATGTGCTGGCCTCGTCCTATGAGATCGAGATCGCCGGCGAGCGCTTTCCGGCGGAAGCATCGCTGAAACCGATGTACGATCCCAAGGCGGAACGGACGAGGATGTAGCACCTTTTTACCCTCCCCTTGTGGGGAGGGTCGGCTCGCAGTCGGAGCGAAGCGGCGATTGCGAGACGGGGTGGGGGGTGCGCCCTACGAGACCCCCCACCCCGCTTCGGAAAAGCCGCCTTGCGGCATTTGCTGCGCGACCCTCCCCACAAGGGGGAGGGTGAAGAAGCTCAAAACCGCTCCAGCTTCGCCCGCACCTTCACCAGAAACGCCGCCCTCGTCCTTGGCGTGGAGACGTCCATCAGGTAGTGCGCCAGGAAAAACGTCCGGCAGCGGCGGGCGCACAGCGCGCGCATACCGCGCAGCAAGGTCTTGCGGCCGGGCTGGCCGACAACGACGCTCCACCAGGTCGGCGCGCCGCAGGTGGTGATGACGCCGACCCTGGTGACATGTGTCATCAGCGACGTGATGCGCCCCTTGCCCAGCTTGAAGGCGACACCGGTCGCCCAGACCCGGTCGAGCCAGCCCTTCAGCATGGCCGGCAGCCCGTACCACCAGGTCGGATAGATGAACAGGATCGCCTCAGCCCAGGCGAGATGCTCGAAATGCGGTTTTAGGGCCGGATCCTCCGGCGCCCGCTCATTGTAGGCGCGCCGCTCCTCGCTACCCATCACCGGGTCGAATTTTTCGGCATAGAGGTCGAGCAGCCGTACCTCCCAACCCCGCGCCTTCAGCACGTCGACGGCGGTATCTCTGATCGCGGCGCAAAAACTTTCGGGCACCGGATGGCAATAGACCACCAGCACGCGCATCAGAATTCATCCATCCCGGCCGCGACCTTGGCCATGAAGGCTGCCCGCGTCTCGTCGGTCGACAGGTTCATCGAATAATGAGCGAGGTAGGACACCGAGGCGCCGGGCCTGATCGTCGCGCGCAGCATCCGCTTGACCAATCTGCGTGGCGGATCGCCCATCAGCATGGCGCGGAAGCGGCTGCCGCCATAGGTGGTGACGGCGGTCAGCTTGCGGATATTGTGGAGCGACGGCTGCGCCTTGCCGTCGGCCAATTTGAACGACACGCCGGGCAGAAACACGCGATCGAAATAACCCTTCAGGATGGCCGGAAAACCGTAGTTCCAGACGGGATATGACAGCACCAGCGCCTCAGCCCGCAGCAAACGCTCGACATGGGGCGCGGCCGGGTCCGCAGGGCTGCGTTGGTTATGATAATCCAGCCTCTCCCCGCGCGTCAGCCTGGGGTCGAAATCCTCGGCATAGAGATCGCAATCGTCGACCTTATGGCCGGCGGTCGTCAGCCGCTCGACGATCGTGCGGTGCAGGCTGGCATTGAAGCTGGTCTCCACCGGGTGTGCGTAAAGGACGAGGACTTTCATGGGAAATTGCTGGGCTCGGCGCGAGGCACCCCCCTCTGCCCTGCCGGGCATCTCCCCCTCAAGGGGGGAGATCGGACTGCCGCATCGCTTTCACTAATTGTCAGCGTGTCAGATTGGCTGCGGCGTTCAGGCTGCCAATCTCCCCCCTTGCGGGGGGTGAGAAGTGGTCGGCGAAGCCGATGGGAAGCCAATTGCTTGGCTTTCCAAACAACGAACGCCCGAAGCGGCAGCGTAGGGCCTGTGCCGGCAGGACAGAGGGGGGTGCTCAAGCTCAAACCTCTGCTCATTCTGCTTTCTGCAAACCCTTGAACAAAAAAGTCCGGCCCGAGCGATAGTCGTAATCCGGATTTTCCCAGGCGATCATCTTGCCGGGATTGAGCAGGCCTTGCGGATCGGTCTCGCGCTTGAAGGCGAGCTGGATTTCATCCGTCTGCTTCATGCCGCCCTCTTCCAGCGTGTAGCGGTGCGGGTTGAAGATCGGGCAGCCATTCTCCTCATGCAGCCGGATGATTTCGTTGAGCCGCGCCTCGGTGGTGAATTTCACCAGCGGCAGGCCGAAGCAGGTGATGTTGCCGTCGAGGCGCACGAATTCGAGATGCGAAAAGACCTCGTTCGGAAACATCGCGTCCATCTTCTCCACCAGCGCCAGCTGGTTGGGAAACGGATAGAGCGATTGCAGATAGGTGATCGCGGGATCGACCCGCAGTGCCCTGAGCGTGGTGTGGTTCCACGCCAGTTCGAAGCCCGGCGGCAGGCCCTTTTTCTCTTCGTCCGTTGCCGTCGCCGCATTGAAGATGACTTCGCCGCCGGCGCGGCGGGTGAAGGCGAGGAACGCGTCTAGCCCATGCCGGGCAACCATGACGACGCAGATGCTTTGCCCGTCCCGGAAGAACTTCTGGTGGCGCTTGAAATAGAGCTGCGGCACGGGCGCGGCGATCGGCGTGATCAGCTTGGTCAGGATGCCGTCCTGGCGTGCCAGCGCGTTGCCGTAGCGGGCTGCCGGCATGAAAGCGTCGAAGCCGACGATCACGTCGATCCATTCATAGGCTGCAGTCAGCGGCATCTCGACCTCGGTGATGATGCCGTTGGTGCCATAGGCGTGGGTGACCTTGTGCAGGTCCTCGCCGGCGAGTTCGAGCGCCTTCGGCTCCGCCTCCATAGTGACGACGCGCAGGCGCAGCACATTGCCGAAATCACGCAGACCGCCGAAATTGATCGAGCCGACGCCGCCCGAGCCGCCAGCGATGAAGCCGCCGATCGAGGCGGTGTTGTAGGTCGACGGCGACAGCCGCAGTTCCTGCCCGGAATGCGCGCGCGTCGCTCTGTCGATGTCGGCGAGGATCGCGCCCGGCCCGGTGACGACGCGGCCCGGCGCTATGGCCTTGATCTCGTTCATCTCGGCAAGGTTCAAAACCACGCCGCCCGATAGCGGCATCGCCTGACCGTAATTGCCGGTGCCGCTGCCGCGCGGCGTCACCGGAACGCCATGACGGTGGCAAGCGGCAAGCACGCGGATCAGTTCGGCCTCGTTCCTGGGCGTCACGATCAGGTCGCCGGTGACGTGGTCGAGCTGCTGCTTCAGCACCGGGCTGTACCAGTAGAAGTCGCGGCTCTTCTGCTGGATGATGGCCGGATTGTCGTCGAGCTTTATCCCGTCGAGATCGCGTTTGAGCGCCGAAACATCCATCATTCCACCATCAGTCCGTCGAGCTCGGCGTAATCGGGCAATTGTCTGTCGATCGCTCGTCCCGCGCGCACGACGATGCGATCCGATTCGGGCCGCGAGAGCAATTCCGTCCAGCTCCGCCCTTTGAAGACGATGAAATCGGCGCTGCCACCGGCTGCCAGTGTCCCGACACCGTCGAGCCGCATCACCTTGGCCGGCGTCGCCGCCACCGTCTGCGGCCAGTCGCCGACCGGATGGTCGAAATGCAGGATGCGCGTCGCCATGCGGTAGACCTCCAGCATGTCGAGATCGCCATAGGCATAGAACGGATCGCGGGTGTTGTCGGAGGCGACCGCGACCGGGATGCCCCTCGCCTTCATCTCGTGCAGCAGCGTCACGCCGCGCCAGCGTGGCGTGGTCTGGTCGGCGCGCCGGTCCTGCAGATAGAGATTGCACATTGGCAGCGACACCACCGCCAGCCGCGCCTTGGCCACCTTGTCGAGTGTATCGAGCACGTCGAGGTCCGGCTGGCGCGCCAGCGAGCAGCAATGTCCCACCAGGATGTTGCCCTCAAAACCGTTCCAGAGTGCGGCCTCGGCAATCTTCTTCAGCGAGATCGCCGCGATATCGTCGGTCTCGTCGGCGTGGAAATCGAGATCGAGCCCGTGCTTGTTCGCCTCGGCGAACACCTTGTCGAGAAGCTCTTCGAGATCCGGCACCATATAGGTGACGACGCCGAGCACGCCCTTGGCCGCAGCCACACGCTTGGCCAGCCTCTCGAACCACTTTCTGTCGCGCACGCCTTCGATGCCGAGCAGGCAGGCTGCCTGCAATTCGATGCGGCCGCGCCATTTCTCCCGCATCGCCTCGAACACCGGCCAGGAGATTTCCTCCTGTGGCGGCACGCTGTCGAGATGAGTGCGCAAGGCCTTGGTGCCGTGCGCGTAGGCCGAGCGCAAAGAGAAATCCATGCGCCGCGCCACGTCCTCGGCGCTCCAGCGCGCTGCACGGTCGGCGCTGGCGGCATTGAGCGCGCCCATGAAACTGCCGTCGGGATTGGGTTTGCGCGGCCAGATATGGCCCTTGTCGATGTGGGTGTGGCAATCGACGAAGCACGGCAGGATGATGCGGCCGGCAAGGTCGATGGCGGTGGCTGGCGCTTTTGATTTCTTGTGCGCGGCGATGCTGGAGAGCTTACCGTCGGCGACGGCGATGTCGGCCAGCGCGAAGCCGTCAGTATCGTAAGTGGTGGCAAGACCTGATGTCAGCGACCGGTGAAGGCGGACGTTGGTGAGATGGTACGAGCCAGAGGTCGGTATCAAGGACCGCCCCCCTCTGCCCTGCCGGGCATCTCCCCCTCAAGGGGGGAGATTGGCAGCTTTGCCGGCAGCACCCGTCTTCCAACGTCGATAATTGGCGAAATCCCGGATGACGTCCAATCTCCACTCTTGAGGGGGAGATGGCCGGCAGGCCAGAGGGGGGTGCTTCGCGCCAACGTCTCGCTCACCTCGTCACCCTACCGCTCCTGCTTCAGCGCGCTCTCGTGCCAGCGGCGCAGGATGAGATGCGACACCAGCGACAGCACCAGGAAGATCAATATGCCGGTGAGCGAGATCAGGATCAGCGCCGCGAAAAGCCTTGGCGCGTTGAGGCGGTAGCCGGCCTCGATGATGCGCGAGGCGAGCCCTGAGGATTGTCCCTGCGCGCCGGCGACGAACTCGGCCACCACGGCGCCGATCAGCGACAGACCGCCGGCGATCTTCAAGCCTCCTAGAAAATACGGCATGGCCGCCGGCAGTCTGAGATAGCGCAATTGCTGCCAGCGCGTCGCGCCGTTGAGCTTGAACATGTCGCGAAGATTGCGGTCGACCGAATTGAGGCCGAGCGTGGTGTTGGACAGGATCGGGAAGAACGCGACGATCCAGGCGCAAAGCAAAAGCTTCACCGTCTGGTTGTCCACATAGATGTTGATGAGCGGGAAGACCGCCACGATCGGTGTTACCTGCAGCACGATGGCGAAGGGAAAGAACGACATCTCCACCCATTTCGATTGCGCAAACAGCACCGCCAGTCCGACGCCGCCGACGACCGCGAGCAGCAGGCTGAGAAAGGTTATGCGCAACGTGACCAGCAGCGCGGAGAACAGGAGCCCGGCATCGCTATAGAGCGTCCACAGCACCACGCCGGGGCGCGGCAGAATATATTGCGGGATCGCGTTCCACACGCAAATGCGGTCCCACAGCCAGATCGCCAGGATCATGATCGCCAAAGGCAAGACCCACCGGCCGATCCGCTCCAGCCGCTCCTGGCGTACGCGGCCCGCCTCTTCCGCGTCGAGCGTTGCGGCATTCTGGTCAATGGCCGTCATGGTGCGGTCCGGCTGATGTGTTGATGGCGTTGACCAGGATGTCCGAGGCCTGGCGGCAGAGCGCGGCATAATCGGGCGAAGTGCGGAAAACCTCGTCTCGCGGATAGGAGGCGTCGATGGCAAGCTCGGCATGGACGCGGCCCGGCCGCGCCGCCATGACGACGACGCGGTTGGACAGGAACACGCTTTCGAAGACGCTGTGGGTGACGAAGACGACGGTGAAGCGCTCGTCCTGCCACAGCTCCAGAAGGTCGTTGTTGAGCTTGAAGCGGGTGATCTCGTCGAGTGCGGCGAACGGCTCGTCCATCAGCAGAATGCGCGGCTTCGTCACCATGGCGCGTGCGATCGAGACGCGCATCTTCATCCCGCCGGAAAGCTCGCGCGGCACGGCGTTCTCGAAGCCGGTCAGGTGCACCCGCTCCAGCATCTCCGTCACCGCCGGCGCCGCCTTGGCGCGCGACACGCCTTTCAGCCTGAGCGGCAGCCAGACATTGTCGAATACATTGGCCCAGGGCAGCAGCGTCGGTTCTTGGAAGACGAAGCCGATATTGGCGCGGTCGATCGAACCGCCCCAGTCGAGCTGACCGGATGTCGGCGTCGACAGGCCCGCGATCAGCCTCAACGCCGTTGACTTGCCGCAGCCGGACGGCCCGAGAAGGCTGACAAAATCGCCCTCGCGAATGGCGAGATCGACGTCGCTCAATGCAGTCACGCCATTGGAAAACACCTTGCCGACATGGCGCAGCGTCAGCAGCATCGGGCCTTCACCCGATGCCGTCATGGGCGCCTGCGCCATCTTTTCCAGCTTCACGACTACTTCTTCAGCTCGATCCCGACACCTTTGTTGATGAAGGCCAGCGTGTAGGCCTTCTTGATATCGATGCCCTCGGGCGTGACCTTGGCCTTGACCATCTTGTCATAGAAGCTCTTGATCCGGTCTTCGTTCATGGCGCCGATGCCGAGCTTTTCGGTGTCGCCGGAATCGGCCAGGCCGAACTTCTTCATCTGCTCGATCGAGAAGGCAATCTGCTCGTCGCTCATGTCGGGGTTGTCTTTCTTGATCATCTCGTTGGCGGCCTTGTTGTCGCCGTAGAGGTAGTTGTACCAGCCCTTGGCCGAGCCATCGACGAAGCACTGGACCACCTCCGGCCGCTTGTCGATCGTGTCCTGCATCACCTCGATCGTCGTCGAATAGGTGTCCCAGCCATAGTCGGCGAGCAGGAACTGGTTGGGCACGAAGCCGCCTTCCTTCTTGACCGCAAAAGGCTCCGAGGTGACGTAACCCTGCTGGATCGACTTCTTGTTGGCCAGGAATGGAGCGGTGTTGTAGGTGTACGGCACGCGCTTGGCGGCATCGAAACCGAGTTCGATGACCATCCACTGGAAGAAGGTCTGGACGCCCTCGTCGCCGAGAATGTACTGGTCGGCGTTCTTCAAATCCTCCCACTTGTCCAGCCCCTGCCCCGGGTGGGACATGATGACTTGAGGGTCCTTCTGGAAATCGGCTGCGACGACGCGCATCGGGATGCCCTGCTGGACGGCGTCGAAGGCCGACAGCAGATTGCCGCCCATGTAGAAATCGAGCTTGCCGGCCAGCAGCAGCGGCCGCCCGCTGACCTGCGGACCTCCCTGCGAAATCGTCACGTCGAGGCCACATGCAGCGTAGGTGCCGTCGGCGACGGCCTGGTAGTAGCCGCCATGCTCGGGCTCGGCCAGCCAGTTGGTGCCGAAGGTGACCTTCTCGTTTGCTGCCGCGCCGAACGTGCCGGCTCCAAGCAGCGCGACCGCAAGCGCTGAAATCTTCTGTTTTCCGTACATCGACACCACCCTTTGTTGGCTCCGGAGCGTCACGCGCCGGGCTCGACACCATTGATCCAAGAAGCAAGACACATGCCACCGCCCGGGCCGCCTGCTTGCGCGGCAGTCACTGCCAACACCGGACGGGTCATGCTGTGCGGGAGGCATCGTGCCTATTTTTTGGACGCCTGTCCACAATCGCCCTCGTGCCATGCACCACATCTTGAACGTACTATCGGTCACGTCTTAGGCTGGTCTCGCAGACAGGAGATTGCCATGTTCAGATACCTCGCGCCGAAGTCGATCAAGCCGCCTTTCGCCCGCTATAGCCACGGCGTCGAGGTGCCGCCAGGCAAGCGGCTGGTTCTGTGCTCCGGTCAGGTCGCCATCACGGCGGACGACCAGATCCCCGAGGATGCCGGCGCGCAGGCCGAGCTCTGCTTTCAAAACATAGCGGCGATTCTGGCTGAAGCCGGGCTGGGGCTAGGCGACATCGTGCGCATAAACGCCTACGTCACCGACCGCGCCTTTCTGCGGCCCTATATGGACGTCCGCGACCGCTTGTTTGCCAGCCCCGCGCCCGCCTCGACGCTGATGATCGTGTCAGGCTTTGCGCGGCCGGAGTTCAAGGTCGAGGTCGAGGCGATTGCGGCTGGGTGATCGACAGGCGACGTTTGGCGCGCTAGGTCTCCCTCACAGTCAAGAGGCATGACATGACCGTTGCAAACAGACGCGTTTGGTGGGGCGACTACCGGACCACCGAATACGCCGCGATCGATCCGGAGGCGACGATTGCCGTGCTGCCGGTGGCGGCGATCGAGCAGCACGGCCCGCATCTGCCTGTATCAACCGATACCTCGATCATGAACGGCATGCTGGAGACGGTCATCGCCCGCCTGCCCGGCGATCTCGACATCCGCATCCTGCCGGTCCAAACGGTCGGCAAGTCGAACGAGCATCTGCAGGCGCCGGGCACGCTCACCCTGCCGGCGGCCACCCTGGTCGATGCCTGGACCGAGCTTGGCCTGTCCGTTGCCCGCGCAGGCGTAAGGAAACTGATCGTCGTCAACTCGCATGGCGGCAATGAAGAGATCATGGGCATCGTCGCGCGCGAGCTGCGCGTGCGTGAGAGGATGCTGGCGGTGAAGACCAGCTGGCAGCGCTTCGGCCGCCCCGCCGGCATGTACACCGAGCTGGAAGACCGCCATGGCATCCATGGCGGCGACGTCGAGACCTCGTTGATGCTGCATTTTCGCCCGGAGTTAGTCGACATGGCCAAGGCCGACAATTTCGCCTCCAAGGTCGCCCGCGCCGAAACCGAATTTGCGCTGCTGCGCCACACCGGAACGCACGCTTTCGCCTGGATCGCTGGGGATCTCAACCCCAACGGCGTGGTCGGCGATGCCAGCATTGCCGCGGCCGAGAAAGGCCGACTGACGGCGGAGCATCAGGCCGACGGCTTCATCACCCTGTTGAAGGATGTGCGCAAGGCGAAGCTTGCCGACTGGCTGGCATAGCGGGCCGCCTTAGCCGTCGATCTTCAACACGAAAGGCGTACCCTCAAAAGCATCGGCGCCGCGTCCGATCGCCTCGATCGCTTCGATCATGCGGCCTTGTCGTGAGAGAAGAGCATCCGCGACGGCGATCAACCGTGGATTGGGTGTCGCCGAGGGCGAAAGCTTCCGCAATGTCTGCGCAAGTTCGACTTCGTCGCGCTTCGGGGCGAGCGCCGCCGCAATGATATAGGCCGAGGCGGTCGAGCGGCTGATGCCGGCATAGCAATGGACGACCATGGGTTTGGCGCGGTCCCATTTCCGGGCGAAATCGAGCAGATTGCGCACATGGCCTTCGCCGGGCATGGTCATGCCGTCCTGCGCCACCGCGATGTCGTGCATGACCAGATGCAGGTGGTTCTCCCTCGATATCGAGGCCGGCCGCGTCACCTCGGTGCCGGCAGCGAGCAGCGACAGCACGCGCTCGGCGCCGCTTTTGGCCACCGTCTCCTCAAGCTTTGCCAGCGAACAGATATGGATCATGGCGCGATCTCCTTCGACCCATCGTCGCGCCGTGCGCGCCAGTCGGCAAGCGCCGATTCGAGCCGCTGCCATTCCTCCTGACGTCCAGGCAGCCCCGCGCGGAGCACCTGGGGACGCTCGAAAAAATGCCTGAGCAATATGCCGCGCTCGCCGAGCGTCGAAAACAGCCCCGGTGCATCGGCAAGCCGGAGATAGCGAAACAGCGTCGTGCCGCCGGCGACAGCAACGCCAAAGCGCGAAAGCAGCGCATCGAGCCGCGCCGCATCCTGCGCCAGCCGCCGCCGCATGTCGGCCTGCCAGCCGCTGTCGGCAAGCGCGCGGATGCCGTATTCGAGCGCTGGGCCGGCGACCGCCCAAGGGCCGAATTGCGTTTCAAGCCTTTCGACCGTCACCGCACCGGAAAGTGCGAAGCCGAGCCGCAGGCCGGCGAGACCGAAGAATTTGCCAAACGAGCGCAGCACGACGATGCCGCCCCGCCCGACATCGCCGGCCAGGCTTTCCGCGTGCGGGCCGACATCCATGAAGGCTTCGTCGACGACCAGCAGACCGCCTATGGCGCGCAATGTCTCGGCAAGCCGAAGCAGCCTTTCCCGCGACACGACTCGCCCGTCGGGATTGTTGGGATTGACGACGATGGCAATTTCGGCTCCGGCAAGCGCCTCGAAATCGTCGACCTCCGCCACCGCATGGCCGGCAATCGCGGCGGCCCTGGCATGCTCGGCATAGGTCGGCCCGAGCACCAGCGCCTTGCCGGGGCTGACCAGCGAGGCGACGCGCGGCAGCAGGATCTGCGTGCCCGGGGCGACCGCCACATTCTCGTCCGAAGGCGCGCCATAGGCGCCGGCCGCGACCCTGGCCAGCTCACGCAGGCGCGCGGCTTCCGGCAATCGTGACAGGGCGGTGGCGGGCAGCTCGAAAAGCGGGTAGGAGTGCGGATTGATACCTGTCGAGAGATCGACGAAAGGTTGTGGCGCGTGAGGGAAGAGCGCCCTCGCCCGGCCAAGGGATCCACCGTGATCCACCACAGTAATCGCTCCATCAGAAAGCTTCATGTCGATCCTGATCGCTTTCCTGTCGCTGGCCATCGAACGCATCCTGGGTTACCCGGACTGGCTGTTCCGTGCCGTCGGCCATCCCGTCACCTGGTTCGGCAGGCTGATAGCCTTTCTCGACCTCAGGCTCAACCGCGACACTGATTCCGACGCGCTGCGTCGCCGCCGCGGCGTGCAGGCGCTGCTGGTGATCGTGCTGGTGCCGGCGGCAATCGCCTTCATCGTGCAAATCCTGCTCTGGCAGCTCTTTCCTGCCGGCATGATCATCACGGCAATCCTGGCCTCGTCGCTGCTGTCGCAAAAGAGCCTTACCGAACATGTCGAGGCGGTGGCCGATTCGCTGGATACCGGCGGGCTGGCGCTCGGCCGCATTGCGGTTGCGCGCATCGTCGGCCGCGACCCAGAGAAGCTCGACCATGCCGGCGTCAGCCGCGCCGCCATCGAAAGCCTGGCCGAGAATTTCTCCGACGGCATCGTTGCGCCCGCCTTCTGGACAGGTGTCTGCGGTCTGGCCGGCGGCGTCGCCTACAAGGCCGCCAACACCGCCGATTCGATGATCGGCCACCGCACCCCGCACCACGAGGCCTTCGGCCGCGCGGCGGCACTCTTCGACGACTGGATCAACCTGCCGGCGTCCCGGCTGACCGCGTTGCTGATCGTTGCCGCCGCCTTTCTCGTTGACGGCGCCGATCCCCGCAACGCCTGGCAAGCAATGCGGCGCGACGCCAAAAAGCACCGCTCGCCCAATGCCGGCTGGCCGGAGGCGGCGATGGCTGGCGCGCTCGGCTTGGCGCTCGCCGGCCCGCGCAGCTATGGCGGCGTCATCGTCGAGGACGCCTATATGGGCGAAGGCGGCCGCCGCGAGGCCGACAGCACCGACATCCGGCGGGCGCTGAAACTTTACCAGATAGCAGACTATCTGCTGATCGCGCTGTTTGGATTGCTCTCCGCGGTCGTCATCTACCTGGATGTTTTGATCTCGCAGTAGATGCGCCGCCTGACTCACCAAGAGACACGGACTTCCTTGGCGTTTGAATCCACCGCCGCGCCAAATCTTTTGATCGCGTAACCGCCGGCGGCCACTGCCGAGGATTTCAGCACAGGCTCAATCACAAGGAAAAGCTTCTCGGCGTCTGGCCCGTACAGATAGAGGGTGCATTTGCCCTCGCCAAACTCGTCGCCATCAAATTCGCCGACATGCGCATTCGAAACAGCTTGTTCCAACCGATCCTCCAGAACTTGGACCGATTGCCGCTCTTCCGGCGCCCCGAACTGACCGCCGCTCAGAAGAAGATAGACAATTACCGCTTGTTCCAACGGTCATCTCCCGAAGTTAGACCCTCAAAACTCGATTCCCTGCTGCGCCTTAACGCCTGCGGAAAAATGGTGTTTGGTCACGCCCATCTCGGTGACGAGGTCGGCCGCCTCGACCAGCGCCGGCTTGGCGTTGCGGCCGGTGACGACGACATGCAGACCTTCGCGCCGCGCTTTCAGCGCCGCCACCACTCTGTAGAGATCGAGATAGTCGTAACGCAGCGCGATGTTCAGTTCGTCCAGCACGACGAGGCTGATCGAGGGATCGGCGATCAGTTCCAGCGCCTTGGCCCAGGCGGCTTCGGCCGCCTTAATGTCGCGCTTCAGATCCTGCGTCTCCCAGGTGAAACCCTCGCCCATCGTGTGCCAGACGACGCGGTCGCCAAACGCCGCGAAGGCATCCTTCTCGCCGGTGTGCCATTTGCCCTTGATGAACTGGACGATTCCGACGCGCTTGCCATAGCCGAGCATGCGCAGCGCCAGCCCGAAGGCGGCCGTGGTCTTGCCCTTGCCGGGTCCGGTGTTGACGATCAGCAGCCCCTTCTCGACCGTCTTTTCCGCGACCTCGGCGTCCTGCACCGCCTTGCGTTTGGCCATCTTGGCGCGGTGGCGTTCTTCGTCTTTTGCGTCGATATCGGTCATCATTTCACCTTGAGCGGCAGCCCCGCCACCATCAGTAGCACCGTATCGGCAACCGCCGCGACCTGCTGGTTGAGACGGCCGGCGGCATCACGAAACCGGCGTGCGAGCGCATTGTCGGGCACGATGCCTTGCCCGACTTCGTTCGAGACAACGAGCCAGGGCCCGCGCGGCCGCGACAGCATGTCGGCTAGCCGCCGGCATTCCGCCTCGAGATCATGGTCGGAAAGCATATGATTGGTCAGCCACAGCGTCAGGCAATCGACGAGCACCGGCTGGTTGTCGGGCAAGGCTTCGAGCGCTCCGACAAGATCGAGCGGCGCGTCGATGGTCGCCCAGCCTTCGCCGCGCCGCGAGCGATGCAGCGCGATGCGCTCGCGCATCTCATCGTCATAGGCTTCGGCGGTGGCGATATAGGCCCATGGCGGCGGCAACGCCGTCGCCAGGGTTTCGGCATGCGCGGTCTTGCCGGGGCGCCCACCGCCGATGATAAAGGTCAAACTGCGATCAGGCAAAGCTGTCGCGCAGGCTGGTCGCCGAGTCGGTGAAGCGTTCGCGCACCACGCCAATGACGGCGCCGAGCACCAACCAGAACACCAGATTGGTCACCGTCACCGCCACCACGAACTGGTGATGCAGGCCTTCGGGGATCGGCGTCTCGAAACTGTCGGGCTGCGGCGCGCCGACAATATGCGGGGCGACGATCAGAACGACGGCAAGGACGGTCAGCGGCGCCGAGGTGCGGAAGGCGATCAAGGCAAGGCCAATGGCAGTCGCCACAACCGTCGCCACCCACCAGATCTGGCGCTGCATGAGATCGGCCGCCGGCATTGCCGGCAGTTCCGGCGGCAGGCCGAGGCCCGGAGCCAGCGTGAATACGGCAAAGCCGGCCAGACCCCAGAACACCCCCTGGCGCCAGTTGCCGATGCCGCCGGCGAATTCGGAAACCGCCACCAGGACCAGCGCGAACCCGATGCCGGTGACAATGTTGGCGACGACACTGAAGGCGAAGCGCTCGAAGCCGTCGGCCGGCGCCCAGCCTTCGTCCTCCGCCGGCGCGGCTGCTTCAGCCGGGGCTGCGCTGCTCACGGCATTTTCCGCCGGCGCGGCGGTGCTCATGGCATTGGTGTCCGCAGCGTTGGCGGCGGGCGCCGCGGCATGCTCATGCTCATGGCCGCCACCAGCCTTTTCGTAGACCTCCGCCTTGAGGATCAGCGGCACGGTGGCGTAGGCCTGCATGCAGGCGAGAGCGACACCGGCCACGAGCCCTGCGATCGCCGCGATGAACACGACGTTGCGAAACAGGTTCATGATGTCAGATCCTGGTCAGTGGCAGGGAAACGCCATCGAATGGCGATAGTCGTGCGCCGCATTGTGGACCGCATCGATGTGCGAGAAACCGACAACGCCGACGACGAAAATGCCCAGAAACGCGCTAAGCACGAGCTGCATGAAGCGCGACTGCGAGGAGACGGAAGCGCCGAGGGAGACGGAAGCGGTATTCATATCTTGTCCTTTCGCCCTCCACCCGAGGGCATCGAAGTCAGTTCCCTGTCGCCGGCAGGTCTCCTGGCTCGCGGATCAGCGCCCTTCCCCACCTTCCCGAAGAAAAAATCCCCAGTGGCTTGGAGAGGACTACCGCACACAGTTGCGGGGGCAGCCACGGCATTGGGCAACAAGTCAGCCCTCACCGCATTCCCTCTTGGTCCCTAACGGAACCGACGACATGCATGACTATAGGCTGAAACGGCCGCATCCGGCAAACCAAATTCCGCCGGCCAACAGCGCGAATGCGCCATGCGGCGTTACGGGTTCAACGCGGTGATCCGCTCGGCAACCAGCCGCTGCAGCCGCCACAGATGGCGATCGTGAATGCCGCGCTCTTCAAGGTTTTTCACCGTGTTGTAGAGATAGTCGGCGCCCGACCCCCAGTGCCCGCAGGACGTTGCCAGCCTTTCGACGACCTTGCCCTCGTCGAGCGGTCCTGAATAGGTCAGGCCGTTGCGGTTGATGACGAAGGCCAATGCCCTGAGCGGTCCGGCCTCGCTTGCAAGCTTGAGCATGCGCGGCCGGTAGCTTGTCGGCTTCAGCGTGACTTCGCGCCGGAAAAGCCGGCCCAACTGCTCGCGCCGGTTATTGTCGGTCAGCCGAAAGGCGACGCCCTTGCATTGTCCGCCACGGTCCAGCGCCATCATCAGGCCGGGGCTGTCCTTGGTGCCGCGCCAGCGCGTCATGTTCATGCAAAAGGACCGATGCCAGCCGCGCGCCAAGGCAACGCGGTCCTCGACATAATCTATTTCCGGTTTCCAGATCAGCGATCCATAGCCGAACAGCCATAGCGGTTCGCTGTCCGGGAGTTCGACCTGCAATTCATCCAGCAGCGCGTCATAGTCGGCTTCATCGAGATGCATCGCGTCCGGATCCGGCCCGGGGTCCCTGATCTCGCGCCAGCAGCGCGCGACCAGCTCCGGCGTAAGCGACATCTGTCGTGCGGCCACTTTCCGAATCCCCCCAATTTCCGAATGTCCCGTGTCTACGACATGATTATGCGCCGCGCCTGCAACCGGCAATGCGGCACTCTGATTGACAAACGATTTGCCGGGGTGTCGGCTGACGCTTCATAGGAAGCCAGCCATGCATCCCAGCCCGAGCGAGCGCGACCCCTATAACGGCCTGAGCCGGGCCGAACCGACGCTACCGTCGTTGGCCTATTGGGATAGCGAGGCTTACCAGCGCGATCTCGACGCCATCTGGCACAAAAGCTGGCTGCTCGTCTGCCGCGAGGCCGACCTCGCCCAGCCGCTGGCGTTCAGGACATTCCGCGTCGGCACGCAGGAAATCGTCGTGCTGCGCGACGACACCGGCGAGTTGCGCGCCTTCCACAACACCTGCCGGCATCGCGGCTCGCAGCTTTGCCAGGAAAGCGAGGGCCGGCTGAAAGCGCGGCTCATCACTTGCCCCTACCACGCCTGGTCCTACTCGCTGCGCGGCGATCTCGTGCGCGTTCCCTCGAAATCGCTGCCAGATGGTTTCGACAAGGCCGATCATCCGCTCTACCGGGTGGCGCTGTCGGTGTGGCGCGGTTTTGTCTTTGTGAACCTTCAGCAGGCTGCGGCCGGCTCCGCCGGGACCTCCTTCGATCCCGCATCCGGCGACCTCGCCAACTGGCCGCTGGAAACGCTGGTATCAGGCCATGTCCTGCGCAAGGTGATGAACTGCAACTGGAAGATCTTCTGGGAGAACTTCAACGAGTGCCTGCATTGCCCAGGCGTCCACAAGGACCTGTCTCGGCTGGTGCCGATATACGGCCGCGGCCTGATGAGCCGGCACGACGACCCCGACTGGGTCCGCCATGCCGACAATGACGCGCCGGAGTTTTCGGGTGGCCTGCGCGCCGGCGCCGAGACCTGGTCGCGCGACGGACATGCCCATGGCCCGGTCTTCCCGGGCCTGACGCCAGCCGAGAGTGCGGCCGGACAGACCTATGCCACCAGCCTGCCCTCGATGTTCATCGTCGGCCATGTCGATTATGTCAGGACGGTGCGACTGATGCCGCTCGGTCCCGAACAGACCGAACTCACCGCCGAATGGCTGTTCGCGCCCGAGGCGCTGGCTGAGACGGACATCGACAATGTCGTCGCCTTCGGCACCCAGGTGCTGGAGGAGGATGCCGCGATCTGCGAGATCAACCAGAAAGGCCTGCGCTCCATGCGTCACGCGGCCGGCGTGCTGATGCCGGAGGAGTACGATCTGCACCGCTTCCACAACTGGGTGCGCGAGCGGCATGCAGCGCTTGAGGCAACCGCCTGATCGGCGACTAAAGCGACTTCGGCAGATAGCGCCAGGTGATAAAGCCGCAAACAGCGGCCAGGATGCCCAGCGTCACGAACACCGAGCCGAGGCCGAAAAACGCCAGCACCACCGAATAGACCAGCGGCGGCGTCAGCTCGGAAAAGTCGAGATAGGTGCGGTAGACCGCGGCCATCTGCGCCCGCTCATAGGACCGCACCGAGCGCATGAAGGCGGTCGAGCCCAGTGCATCGAGCGCGATGGTGAAGAAGGCGCCGCAGAGCAGGAAAAAGCCCGTAAGCAGCGGCGCGGTAGTGCCGACCGCGCCCGCCGCAAGCAGCGTCGCCGACATCGCGAAATAGGCGAAGGTCATGGTGCGCCGGCCGCCGAAGCGTTTTCCCGCTTTGCCCCAGAAGATCGCCATGAACAACAGCGCATTGCCGGCCGAAACCAGCAGGCCGCCGGCAAGCTTGCCCTCGCCGGTAATCACCATGAACAGCGGCCCGTAGACGAAGAACGTCGTCCAGAAGCAGGAGCGGCCGAAGGCGATCAGCCAGGCCAGCCTGAGCCTGGGTTGTGCTACGAAGCGGCCGATATTGGCCAGCGGATTGGCCGGCCGTGTCTTGCCCGGCCGGATCGACCGGTTGTCGCCCAGCCTGTAGGTCCAGAACAGCGCCAGCAAGGCCAACGCAAACACCGCGACCGCGCCATGCGCGGCATAGATGCCGTAGCGTGTGTAGAGGAAGATGCCGAGTGTCGGCCCGCCGGTCCAGGCCAGCATCGACCACGCCATGCGCAGCGATTCGGCCTGCATGAAATCGGTCTTGCGGATGTGGTCCATGATGTAGAGGTTGAGCGTGATCGACAGGGCGCTCGCCCCCATGACGCGGCACAGCATGCCTGTCAGTTGCCCGGCAAGCGTGTGGGTGACGAAGAACAGAGAGCCTATCGCCAGCAGGCAGGCGCCGGCGGTATAGACCCAGCGCCGGGCAAACCTGCGGATCAACATCGGCATGAACAAGGTCACCGACAGGCCGAGCAGCGCCACGATGGTGTAGAGGATCGAGACGATCTGCTCGTTGTGCAGAATCTCATAAGCCTGGATCGGGATGACGCTCGATACCGTGGCGCGGGCGAAGGATTCGACCGCATAGAGCGAGGCAAAGGTGCGCGCATCCGCCGGACGCAGGGCTGGCAGCCAGATCGGATGGCGCACATGGGTGGACATTTGATCCCCAAATCAGACTCGCAGCCCAAATCTGCGCTGGCGCTTCCTCCGCCGGTAACAGGAAACCGACCCCTTCCCGGCAAAAAGCGAATTCGGCCAAAGGCTTTCCGGCTCTGGCCTAAAGCGCCGCGCGATGCAGCCGCACGGCGCGACCCGGAGCGTAGAGGGCGGCCTTCTTTTGTCCGGTGCAACCGTGATAGTCGTCTTTGGGGCTGAATCAGATCGCGAGACCATGAGCATCCATACCGCACCCCCTGGAGATCAACTGAAGCGAGATCAACCGAAGCGCATCGTCGCCATCGATGTCGTACGCGGCATCGCGCTGATCGCCATGGCGAGCTACCACTTCACCTGGGATCTCGAAAATTTCCACTACACCGACCCCGGCCTCACCGCCGTCGGCTGGTGGAAGATCTATGCGCGCTGCATCGCCTCGACCTTCCTGTTCCTGGTCGGCGTCAGCCTGTTTCTCGCTCATGGCAGGCAGATCCGCTGGACCGGCTTCTGGAAACGTTTTGCCATGGTCGCCGTCGCGGCCGCCGCCATATCGGCGGTCACGTACTTCATCACGCCGGACAGCTTCATCTTCTTCGGCATCCTGCATCAGATCGCGCTGGCCAGCCTGCTCGGCCTTTTGTTCTTGCGGCTGCCGTCCTTGCTGACGCTTGTCGTGGCGGCAGTGGTGATCGCCGGGCCGATCTATTTCAGATCCGAAGCCTTCGATCATCCGGCGCTGTGGTGGGTCGGCCTGTCGGCGATCAACCCGCGCTCCAACGATTACGTGCCGCTTTTTCCCTGGTTCGGCGCCGTGCTTCTCGGCATCGCCGCGGCAAAGTTTGCGTCCACCACTGGCCTGCTGGCGCGGCTGGCCACGCTGGCATCAGGAAGCTGGACCAGGCCGCTCACCTTCATCGGCCGCCACAGCCTGGCTTTCTATCTGATCCACCAGCCTCTGCTGTTCGGCTGCGTCTGGCTGTTCTCGCAGATCGCGCCGGCGCCGGTCGAGACACGGGAAGTGGTCTTCCTCAAGGAATGCCAGGTATCCTGCGAACAGCAGCGCGACACGGAGTTCTGCACCAGCTATTGTGTGTGCATGCTGGACACGCTGCAAAGCGAAGCGGCATTCGACCGGCTCTACAATGGTGACCAGACCCCGGAGTTCAAAGCGCATCTCGGTGAACTCGCCGGCATCTGCACCGCAAGGACGGAGGAGAGTCCGATGACGCAGGGAGGGCAACAATGACCGACAAGCTCACAAAACCCGGGCTGGCAAAACCCGATCTACCGAGACCACGGCTGATCCCATGGCCGCCGCTGATCTACATCGCCGCCATTGCCATCAGCATCGCGCTCGGCCTGTTCTATCCCCTGCCCTGGATCGGCGACCTCTTGGGCGACCTTTTGTTTGCCGCCGGCTTTGTGGTGCTGTTTGCCGTCGCAGCCCTCTGGTTCACCGCTATCCGCACCATGATCCGGGCCAAAACGACGATGAACCCCAATGGCGTGCCGGATCATCTGGTGACGTCTGGCCCGTTCGGCGTGACGCGCAACCCGATGTATCTGGCCAACACGCTGCTTTTGATCGGCGTCGCCTTCGTCTCGGGGATCGTATGGTTCCTGCCGCTGGCCCTGATCGCGGCTTTTGCAACGCAGAAGGTCGCCATCGAGAGCGAGGAGAAGGTGCTGTTCGCCAAATTCGGCAAGAAGTACCGCGACTATACGAAGCGGGTGCGCCGGTGGATTTGAGGCGGGTGTGATCGCTGGCAGGGTTCGCATGCCTTGGCGACTAGCCGAACGCCCATCTCTTCGTCATCCACGGGCGGAGCAAGGAGCGTAGCGATGCAGCATAGACCCGAGGATCCATGCCGCGACTCCAGAGCGTTGCTATGGTCCAGAATTCGCTACCGCTGCACTCCACGACCGATGTCACGGAATGGATTCTAGGGTCTCCGCGGCGGAGCTTCGCTCCTGCTTCGCCCTAGAATGACGAAGTGTGGAAGGCCTCCGCTAATCGCGAACGTTTGCGACGGGCGCGCAAACGCTCGACGATCCGCTCAGGTATTTACCCCCAACTCCGCCAGCCGCTCGACGCAAGACTCCTCCGCTTGGTCGAGCTCCGCCAGCGTCTCCTCGAGATCGCGGCGCTTCTGGCGCAAATCCTCGCGCTTTTCCTCGATGCGCTTGATCATCAGGTTGAGTTGACCGACCTCGCCGGGCGGTTCCTTGTACATCTGGATGATTTCGCGGATCTCGTTGATCGAGAAGCCGAGCCGTTTTCCGCGCATGATCTGACGGATCAGATGCCGGTCAGATGGACGAAACAGCCTTGTGCGGCCCCGCCGGACCGGTTGCACCAGCCCCTCGTCCTCATAGAAGCGCAGCGTCCGCGTCGACACGTCGAATTCGCGGGTCAGTTCGGTGATCGAATAATATTCCCGCATCTTTGCTCCAAATGTCGGAACATCGGAAAACGCCCGGTCGCCCGGGATTTCCATCGCATTCCGATCAACCCCGTTCCAAGCCGGACTCGGCATGAAACCCCGCGCAAGCCTCGCACCACATTTACGTAAAAGTCAATTGAACCCGCAACGCCTCTTTCTCAAGGGATAGCGAACCACCAGGTGGCCAGCCCGAGGAAGGCAAAGAAGCCAACGACGTCGGTGACCGTAGTGACGAAAACCGCCGACGCCACCGCCGGGTCGATCTTGAACCGGTCGAGGAATAGCGGGATCAGGATACCGGCAAGGGCTGCCACGAACATATTGATGATCATCGCCGCCGCTATGATGCCGCCCAGATTGGGATCGCGGAACCAGACGGCCGCGACGATGCCGATCAGCACGGCGAAGATGATGCCGTTGATGGAACCCACGCCCATTTCGCGGCGGATGATGCGGCCGGCATTGTAGATGTCGAGATCCCTGGTCGCTAGCGCGCGCACGGTGACGGTCATGGTCTGCGAACCGGCATTGCCGCCCATGCCGGCCACGATCGGCATCAGCACGGCCAGTGCCACAATATGCTCGATGGTGCGGTCGAACAGGCCGATCACCGATGCCGCCAGGAACGCCGTCAACAGGTTGACCAGCAGCCAGGGCACGCGCGAGCGCGAGGTCGAAAAAATGCTGTCGGACAACTCTTCGTCGCCGACGCCGCCCATGCGCAGCAGATCTTCCTCGGCCTCCTGCTGGATGACGTCGACGACGTCGTCGATGGTCAGCACGCCGACCAGCCGCTCGTTCTCGTCGACGACGGCGGCGGACAGAAGATCGTATTGCTCGAAGTCCCGCGCCGCCTCTTCCTGGTCCATGGTGGCCGGAATGGCGTGCCTCGTCTCGTGCATCACGTCTCCGACCTTGGTCGTGCGCTTGGTGCGCAGGATCTGGTCGAGGTCGATGGCGCCGAGCAACTTGAAGCTTGGATCGATGACGAAGATCTGGCTGAAGCGCTCGGGCAGGTTCTTGTCTTCGCGCATGTAGTCGATGGTCTGGCCTATGGTCCAGAACGGCGGCACGGCGACAAACTCGGTCTGCATGCGGCGACCGGCGGTCTCTTCCGGGTAGTCGAGCGAGCGGCGCAGCCTGATCCGCTCGGTGAACGGCAGCTGCGACAGGATCTCGTCCTGGTCTTCCTTTTCAAGGTCTTCGAGAATGTAGACCGCGTCGTCGGAATCGAGGTCCTGCATGCCCTGGGCAATTTGCTCATTGGGCATATTGTCGACGATATCGCGGCGGATCGCCTCGTCGACCTCGGTCAGCGACGAGAAGTCGAAATCGGCGCCGAGCAGTTCGACAAGGGCGCGACGCTGTTCGGGGTGCAGGGCCTCCAGCAGATCGCCAAGTTCCGACTGGTGCAGGTCGTCGACTTCGCGCTTCAGCGTCAGCGTATCGCGATCGGCGATCGCCGCCCCGATCTGGGCCAGGAATGATGACAGGACGGCGCCGTCCTCGCCATAGATGTCGGCGTGGGCATCGTCAGCGGCTTTGGCGCCGGTCGTGTGGTCGTCCTGGCGTTCCACCAGCGGCTCCCGCCATGGGAATTTCGGAAAAGGTGCCTGTCAGGTCTAGCGCGCAACGCACGGGAATATCAAACGAAATGCGCCCCGCCCTGCATATGGGGAGAGAGCGATTTCATCAGGATATGACGCCGCCCAGGATTCAGGCGGCGCGACAGCACATGTCGCTGGGGAAAGAGCACCCCAGCACGGTTGGGGCAGAATTGTCATGATGCAGGTCCAGGCAAAGGCCTGACCCGCCCAGGCGACAACCAGAACAGCCGGAAGCCCTTGAAGATCAGGTCGCAGACGCAGAAGGCAATCGAGGAACGGCGCGTGCGCGTGGTCGTGGCCGAACGCAATCCGCTCGTCATATCGGCGCTGCGCGACATGCTGGACTGCGACGGGCGCTTCGATCTCAGGGCCTGCGTGCAAAGCGGCAGGCATTTTCTGGAATTGGCAGCCGAAGCGGAATTCGACGTCGCCGTTATCGGCTGGAAGCTCTCCGACATGGACGGCGCCGATGTGCTGGCCGAGGTTCACAGCCGCAAGCTCGGCGTGCGCATCGCGGTGTTTTCCAACGACCACGACATCGGCATCCTGAAGCAGTGCGTGCGGCTCGGCGCCCAGGGCTACTGCTTCCAGTTCGACGATCCGGCGATCATCTTCGAGACCATCCTGGCCGTCGCGCATGGCCGCATCTGCATCCCCTACATCGACATCAACAAGGTCAACGACACACCCTTGTCGCTGCTCACCGTGCGCGAGCGCGAGCTGCTGGCGGTGCTGTCCGACGGCTGGACGAATCTGCAGATCGCTACGCGGACCGGGATTTCCGAGAACACGGTGAAATACCACCTCAAGAACCTCTACGACAAGCTCGACGTCCGCAACCGGGCGATGGCCGTCGCGCTCTATGCGCGCGAGCGGCGTACCCAGAAGCAGCCGTTCGGGTAGGCGAGCGATGAGCCGCGGGTAGGTCACCCGGGTAGGCAAGCCCCACCCGCGCGCGGCAAGATGTTACCCCTTGAGGTGTTGTTGCCATTAGCCGTCGAGACGAAACTCCCCTCACCGCTTTGCTGGATCAGGAGGAGTTCGCGACATGGCTGGTTTCACCCATCTTTTCATTCCCGGACCGACCAACATTCCCGAACAGGTCCGGCAGGCGATGAACCTGCCGATGGAGGACATGCGCGCAGCATCCTTCCCCGATCTCACGCTGCCGCTGTTCGAGGACATCAAGACGGTTTTCAAGAACGAGACCGGCCGCGTTTTCATCTACCCCTCCTCCGGCACCGGCGCCTGGGAAGCGGCGATGACCAATGTGCTCAGCCCTGGTGACCGCGTGCTGATGTCGCGCTTCGGCCAGTTCTCGCATCTGTGGGTCGACATGGCCGAGCGCCTCGGCTTCGACGTCGATGTCATCGACTGCGAATGGGGAACCGGCGTGCCGCTCGAGCTCTATGCCGAGCGGCTGAAGGCTGACAAGGCGCACCGCATCAAGGCAGTCTTCTGCACCCAGAACGAGACCGCGACCGGCGTGACCAGCGACGTCGCCGGTTGCCGCGCCGCGCTCGACGACGCCAATCACCCTGCCCTTCTCTTTGTCGACGGCGTGTCGTCGATCGGCTCGATCGACTTCCGCCAGGAGGAATGGGGCGTCGACTGCGCGGTCAGCGGCTCGCAGAAGGGTTTCATGCTGCCCGCCGGCCTCGGTTTCCTCTCCGTCAGCAAGAAGGCACTGGTGGCGTCGCGGAGCGCCACCCACCGCCGCTGCTTCTTCTCCTTCGAAGACATGATCCGCGCCAACGACGCCGGCTATTTCCCTTATACGCCGGCGACGCAGCTGCTGCGCGGCCTGCGCGCCTCGCTCGACCTGATCGCCGAGGAAGGGCTGGAAAACATCTTCGCCCGTCACCATCACCTCGCCGAAGGCGTGCGCAAGGCGGTCGACGCCTGGGGCCTGAAGCTCTGCGCCAAGGCGCCGAAATGGCACTCCGACACCGTCAGCGCCATCCTGGTGCCGGACGGCGTCGACAGCGGCGATGTGGTCAAGCGCGCCTACCAGAAGTACCAGACCTCGCTCGGCGGCGGCCTCAACAAGGTGATCGGCAAGGTCTTCCGCATCGGCCATCTCGGCTGGCTGAACGAGGTGATGGTGCTGGCCTCGCTCTCGGCCGCCGAAATGGCGCTGCTCGACTGCGGCGTGCGGCTGGCGCCGGGCTCGGGCGTCGGCGCCGCCATCCAGCACTTCCGCGCCTCGGCCGCCGTGCCGGTCGCCGAAGCCGCCTGAGGAGCCGACAATGAGCCACACCATCAACCACCTGAAGAAACTCCGCCTGCAGCGCAGCGAGCTGGCGGTTCCCGGCTCCAGCCCGGAAATGATCGACAAGGCGGCGAACAGCGCCGCCGACTTCATCTTCCTCGACATCGAGGACGCCGTTGCCCCACCCGACAAGGAGCGCGCCCGCAAGAACATCATCCAGGCGCTCAACGACATCGACTGGCGCGCCAAGGGCAAGACCGTCTCGGTGCGCATCAACGGCCTCGACACGCACTACATGTACCGCGACGTGGTCGACGTGATGGAACAGGCCGGCGACCGGCTGGACACCATCCTGGTGCCGAAGGTCGGCGTGCCGGCTGACCTCTACATGGTCGAGGCCATGGTCAACCAGATTGAGATGGCAAAGGGCTTCAGGACCCGCGTCGGCCTCGAAGCGCTGATCGAGACCGCGCTCGGCATGGCCAATGTCGAGGCGATTGCCGCGACACCCGGCCGGCTCGAAGCCATGCATTTCGGCGTCGCCGACTATGCCGCAAGCTGCAAGGCGCGCACGGTCAACATTGGCGGCCTCAACCCCGACTATCCCGGTGATCAGTGGCATTTCGCTCTGTCGCGGATGACCGTCGCCTGCCGGGCCTATGGCCTGCGCGCGATTGACGGGCCTTTCGGCGACTTCTCCGATCCGGAGGGCTACGTCGCCGGCGCCAGACGCGCGGCGGCGCTGGGTATCGAAGGCAAATGGGCAATCCATCCCTCGCAGATCGCGCTCGCCAACGACGTCTTCTCTCCACCGGAAAAAGAGGTCACCCGCGCCCGGCGCATCCTCGAAGTGCTGAAGGAGGCGGAGGCGCAGGGCAAGGGCGCGGCCGCCCTCGACGGCAAGATGATCGACGCCGCGTCGGAACGCATGGCGCGCAATGTTCTGGTGGTCAACGAGGCAATCGAACGCGCCGGTCAATTCTCTAGTGAGCCGCGCGTCGCCACGCATTGACCGTTCAGGGAGGACAAAATGGACATCCACGAATATCAGGCCAAGGAACTGCTGGCACGCCACGGCGTGCATGTGCCGCGCGGCGGGCTGGCCTACAGCCCCGAGCAGGCAACCTACAGGGCGCGCGAGATCGGCGGCAGCAAATGGGTGCTGAAGGCGCAGGTGCATTCCGGCGCCCGAGGCAAGGCCGGTGGCATCAAGCTCTGCGCCAATGACGAGGAAATCTCCAACGCGGCCGAGGGCATGCTCGGCCGCAAGCTGGTGACCCAGCAGACCGGCCCGCGCGGCAAGCTGATTTCGCGCCTCTATCTCGAGGAAGCCGTCGATATCGCGCAGGAGCTCTATGTCGGCTTCGTTCTCGACCGCAAGGAAGAGCGCGTCATGATCGTGGCCTCGGCCGCCGGCGGCATGGAGATCGAGGACATCGTCGAGAAGGCACCGAACTCCATCCTGCGCACATCGGTCGATCCCGGCGTCGGCATGCAGCGTTTCCAGGCGCGCGAGATCGCCTTCGGGCTCGGCCTCGACCACAATCTGATCGGCAAGGCCACCGAAACCATCTTCGCCTGCTATCAGGTGTTCCGCGACTACGACGCCTCGATGCTGGAGATCAATCCGCTGGTGGTGACCCGCGACGGCAATCTGATCGCGCTCGACGCCAAAATGTCGTTCGACGAGAACGCGTTGTTCCGCCGGCCGGAAATCTCCGAGCTGCGCGACAAAAGCCAGGAAGATCCGCGCGAAACTTTTGCCAGCGACCGTGGCCTCTCCTATGTCGGCCTCGACGGCAACATCGGCTGCATCATCAATGGCGCAGGGCTCGCCATGGCGACCATGGACATGATCAAGATCGCCGGCGGCGAACCGGCCAACTTCCTCGACATCGGTGGCGGCGCCTCGCCGGAGCGGGTGGCGAAATCCTTCCGCGCCGTGCTCGGCGACAAGAATGTCGAGACCATCCTGGTCAACATCTTTGCCGGCATCAACCGCTGCGACTGGGTCGCCGAAGGCGTCATCAAGGCGATACGCGAGGTCGGCGTCAACGTGCCGCTGGTGGTCCGTCTCTCCGGCACCAGGGCCGAGGAGGGTCGCCGCATCCTGGCCGATTCCGGCGAGGCGGTGATCGTTGCCGACACGCTGGCCGAAGCCGCCGAAAAAGCCGTCGCCGCCTGGCGCGCGGCCACCAAGAAAAAAGCAGCCTAGAGCCGGATGATTTCAGGTCGAATCGACCTGAAATCTGAATCCGTCTCTAAAATCAAACAGATGGAGCATGATGTCGTCCGAAAACCGCTTCACACTTTTCGGCATCATGCTCTAGGGAGGTCGAGAAAATGGCAATCCTGCTCAACCGCAGCACCCGCGTTATCGTCCAGGGGTTCACCGGCAAGATCGGCAGCTTCCATGCCGAGGACATGAAACGCTATGGCACCAAGCTGGTCGGCGGCGTCACCCCCGGCAAAGGCGGCCAGAAGCATCTCGGCCTGCCCGTCTTCAACACGGTCAAGGGCGCGGTGCGCGAGACCCGCGCCGAGGCCAGCATCGTCTTCGTGCCGCCGCCCTTTGCCGCCGATTCGATCATGGAAGCGGCGGATGCCGGCATTAAACTCTGCGTCTGCATCACCGACGGCATCCCCTCGCAGGACATGATGCAGGTCAAGCGCTACATGCTGCGCTATCGCTACGAAGACCGCATGCGGCTGATCGGGCCGAACTGCGCGGGCGTCATCACACCCGGACAGGCGCTGATGGGCATCATGCCCGGCAGCATCTATCTGCCTGGCCGCGTCGGCATTGTCGGCCGCTCGGGAACCCTGGGCTACGAGGCGGCGTCGCAGATGAAGTCGCTCGGCATCGGCGTCTCGACCAGCGTCGGCATCGGCGGCGACCCGATCAACGGCTCCTCCTTCAAGGACGTGCTGAAACTGTTCGAACAGGATGACGACACCGACGCCGTGGTGATGATCGGCGAGATCGGCGGGCCGCAGGAAGCCGAAGCGGCCATCTGGGCGCGCGACAATATGAGAAAGCCGCTGATCGCCTACATCGCCGGCCTCTCCGCCCCCAAAGGCCGCCGCATGGGGCACGCCGGCGCCATCATCTCGGCCTTCGGCGAGTCGGCGCAGGAAAAGGTCGAAATCCTGAAGGAAGCCGGGGTAGTCATCGTGCCGACGCCGTCGTCGTTTGGCGAGGTGGTGGCGGATACGCTTGCGTGGATGAAGAAGGCGGCGTGACAGCAGCCCCCGAGTCCGACTGCGCCTCAGGCAGCCCGAACCTCAGGCAGCCTTGTCGGTCGCGGGCTTCGCGACCTTGGTGCGGGTGGCGCTGCGGCGGCCGTCGACGCTGACCGGAACGTCGCCGTCGACCGTGGCGCGACGCACCACCCGGTGCTGGTCGCCATAGTCGTTGACGGCGTAGTGTTGCGTCGCGCGGTTGTCCCAGATCGCCACATCGCCGGCTTTCCAGCGCCAGCGCACGGTGTTCTCCGGCGCGGTGACATAGGACTGGAACACCTCGTAGAGCTTCGCCGAATCGCTTTTGGAAAGGCCGATCAGCCGTTGCACGAAATTGCCGAGCAGCAGCGTGCGCTCGCCTGTTTCGGGATGGACGCGGACGACGGGATGCTCGGTCTCGTAGATCGTCGAGGTGAAGATTTCCTCGAAGTGCTTCTTTTCCGCGGCGCTCGCACGCGGCCGCACCGCGGCGTAATCGTAGGCGTTGCTGTGCACCGCCCAGAGATTGTCGGCGAGCAGTTTCAACGGCTCGGGCAGGTCCTGATAGGCGGCCGCGGTGTTCGACCAGATGGTGTCGCCGCCGGCCGGCGGTATGACGACGCCGCGAAGAACCGAGAATTTCGGATAGGCGTCGACGAAGGTGACATCGGTATGCCATTGGTCGGCGCGACCGCCGCCACGGCTGGAATCGAGTTCGAGAATGGACGCCGTTCCCTTGACGGGACCTTGGGTCGGATGCGGGACGAGGTCGCCGAGACGCTGGGCAAAGCGCTCCTGCCCGGCATCGTCGAGATGCGCCTGGTCGCGGAAGAACACCACCTTGTGCCGCAACAGGATCTGGTTGATCGCCGCGACCGTCTGCTGCGGCAGGTCGCCGGAGAGCCGAATGTTCCTGATCTCTGCGCCGACGCGTCCGGTAAGCGGGACAATATCGGCATCCGGGATGATCTGCTCTACGGGGGTAAGTCTGGTCATGGGAACCTCTTCCTCTAAAGCCGCGGGGCTGCTGGCAATGCTCCGCCGTCTGCCGGCCGCATAGCGATCGGCGGAGCAACTCCCTCATCGGGAGCCGACTTGCTTGGTAACGAGAGCACTGATCTCAACTCAGGAGGCGAGGCCGCCAACGCTGGCGAGCAGTACCGAGATGCCATTCAAAGCGTAATTCTACAAATTCCATAGACATTTCTTTTCAAAGTTCGGCGGCCCTGAGAAAAATGCCTTCTGTCCAATTCGTTCGTGAGCGGCAGGCGGTGGAGCCCTGCGCGACGCGGCCCGCACCCGTAGTGACGCTGTCGTATCCCTTCGATATTGGAGATGGCGGGTGAATTGCATGCCTGATATTGATGGCTTCCACGCATCACGCAGGCGCCGAGATGACAGACTCCGATAAGGCTGACGCTGTCGAGCAATTGCTCGATACGCCTGACCTCGCCACCGCGCTGGAAAGCGACCAGTTCAAGAAATTTCTCGACCAGATGCCGATCGCGATCGCCGTCTCGGAATTGATCGCGAAGGAGCGTGTCGTCTACGCCAATCCCGAATTCGAGAAGCTCTCGGACCTCAAGGCGCCGAAGCTTGCGCGGGAAAACTGGGCGGCCCTTTCCGGCAGGGGGCTTCATCGGCAGAAGGACAGGCCGCTCGCCGAGGCTGTCGTTGAAGACACCGATTTCGTCGGCACATTTCGCCTCGAGCGCGGCGAGGACAAGCCGGCAATCGTCGACGTTTATTCCAACGTTATCGAGGACGACAACGGCAAGCTCTGCTTCCGGCTGGTGGCGCTTGTCGACGTCACGGCACACGGTGAGACCGAGGACGCGCGACCCGCGGAGGAGCTCATCCGGGAGAAGGACACCCTGTTGCGCGAACTGCAGCACCGGGTGAAAAACAATCTGCAGATGATCACCGCTTTGATCCGGATGGAAACCCGCAACGCCACCGAACCGGACCAGAAGCGTTTCGAAAGGCTTGCCGGCCGGGTAGACGCATTGGCAATCCTCTACCAGACATTGTCGGCTGACCAGCAGAAGGATGAGGTGGATCTTGGCGTGTATCTTAGCCAGATCGCGTCCGCTGTCATGGCGTCGCACGCAGTCGAAGGTATCCGCCTCGACCTTAAGGTGGATACCTATCCGGTATCCATCAACGTTGCCATGCCGACAGGCCTGGTCGTCAATGAGTTGCTGACCAACGCTCTCAAACATGCATTCGTCGGGCGCGATGGCGGCACGATCACGCTGCACAGCGTCGTCAGCGGCGATGGTTGCCGGGTGACTGTCGCCGATGATGGGATCGGTCTGCCGACGGGTGAGACCTGGCCCAGGCCAGGCAAGCTCGGCTCCCTGATCGCGCGGTCGCTGACCGAAAATGCCAAGGCGCAATTCGACGTCAAGTCGAGTGCCGGCGAGGGAACCAGGGTCACCATCGTCTTCAAGCGATCGGCGGCGACGGACTGAGGCTATGCGACGGCGCGCCGGCAAATCCCGGCCGGACAGGTGCTTCGGGCGCTCGCGGGTGTGGCCTTAAGTCGCAAACGATTTGGCTGCAGAAGCGGGGCGCCGGGCTTCTTTGACGGTGCGATCAGCACCATATGTGGTCCACAGCCCTCCAAAACGAGAGAAGCTCGCTCCGGCGGGTCGCACCGCGGCCGTCAGCCGGCAATGGCTATGAACCAGGAAACTGAAAACCATCATGCGTGAAAATATCAGACCAGCGTCTAGAGACGTCCCCCTCATTCAGCTAGGCCTCAACCAGTGCCGCTTCCCGGTGAGCGAAGACCGCTCGGTACCCGGTGGCTACCGTTTTTGTGCCGGGCCGACGTCGCCGGATCGCGTCTACTGCGATCACCACCACACCGTCGTGACGGCCGTTGACCCTCGTCGAGCCCGTCCGGGTCTCCATTTCACGCAACGACGCGCCGCTTAGGTCACCCACATCTCCTGCCCCGCCACCGGCAAAGCCGGGGACTCGGGTGCAGGAGGCTGGCCGGTGCGAGCCAAGCGGCGTTCGCGTGCGGCTCTGCGACCTCCTGTTGCAACTCTGCTGCGGCCGGTTCAAGCGCCAAAGGCGATGATCTGGCGTCGACGGCCTGAGAAGTCGCAATGATTTCAATGGCCGAAAAATTATGGTGCGGTCGAGAAGACTCGAACTTCCACGGGTTGCCCCACAGCGACCTCAACGCTGCGCGTCTACCAATTCCGCCACGACCGCCCGTGGTAGGAGCCGGAACGAACCGGCTCGCGGCGTGTAGCAAATCGTTTCCGGCGAAACAAGGGCGCGGCGCGCAATAATCGCCGCGAATTGGCATATCGGCCTCTACAGCGCCGCGCGTCCTGTGAGACGCGCAACGACGCTGCAGCACTTTGATTTGGCGCATGATCCTTTCCGAAGATCGTTCCTATCTTCGGGGTCGTGCGCGAAGGCCGAAATGCGTGGCGAACTGGACGTTTCAGCCGGATACCGCCATATGAAGGGCAAATGCATTTGGCCCCAGAGCGCAAGGCGGTTTCGCCAAGCCGGCGTGCATCACGCGAAAAACGAAAAAGCCATGACCGAACGCAGCCAGATCGCCACGTCGTTCCTGCCCTTGCCGGGTTCGGCGCCGGTCGAATGGCGCATCGAGCCCGGCCTGACCGGCTACACCGATGCGCTGGCCCTGATGGAAGCGCGCGCCGAGGCGATCCGCGCGGGTGCAGCCGCCGAGATGGTCTGGCTGGTCGAGCATCCGCCGCTTTACACCGCCGGCACCAGCGCCCGCATCGAGGACCTAATCGACCCCGACCGTTTCCCGGTCTTTGCCGCCGGACGCGGCGGCGAATACACCTATCACGGGCCGGGGCAGCGGGTTGCCTATGTCATGCTTGACCTGAAGCGCCGGCGTGAGGATGTGCGCGCCTTCGTCGCCGCGCTCGAGCAGTGGATCATCGGCACGCTTGCCGCCTTCAATGTACGCGGCGAACGCCGCGAGGACCGCGTCGGCGTCTGGGTGGTGCGGCCCGAGCGCCCGTCCCTGCCCGACGGCTCGCCGGCTGAAGACAAGATCGCGGCCATCGGCATCCGGCTGCGGCGCTGGGTGAGCTTTCATGGCATCGCCGTCAATGTCGAGCCGGATCTCAGCCATTTCAGCGGCATCGTGCCATGCGGCGTGCCGGATCACGGTGTCACCAGCCTCGTCGACCTCGGCCTGCCCGTGACCATGGGCGATTTCGACCTGGCGCTGAAATCCGCCTTCGAGGATGTTTTCGGGGCAGCGGAGTCAACTTCTGCAGAACCGGCTCGCAAGGCCGGCTGAGTCTCGCCTCGACCAACGCTCAAAGCAACCGCGCCGAGGCCCACAACAGCCCGAAACCGTGAATGGCGAAGACGGCCAGCAGCGCGCCGGCCATGGCGAAACGGTCGAAGATGCGGATCGGCTTCAATTCGTGGCGCGGTTTTACCCCGCTACCCACTGTCATCAGGCTGAGGATGGCAAAGACGGCGCCCGCCACCAGCAGAAAGCTTTGGGAAAAGCCGGCCAGCCAGCCAAGCCATAGCAAGGCCGAGAGCAGGGAAAACGAGGCGAGCGCCAGGGCGACCGGCCCCGGGCAGATCTGGCGCAGCACCTGACCGCCGTCGAATTTCCACACCGGCACCAGATTGGCGATGTTGAACAGCGCGGCAAAGCCGGCAAGCGTCGCCAGAAGGGCCGCGGCGAGCCGATGTCCCTCGCCGGATGCGAGCCCGCTGGCGACGATCAGCAGCGGTACCAGGAACGCGGAAAAACCAGCGCCCATCAGCGCCACGAAGGCGACCTCGAAGCGGCTGTCATAAGGCCGGCCGCCAATGGCGATGCCGCCGAGCAGCGGGATAAAGATCATCCGCGCCTTGCGATGACCGGTTAGCCGAAAGGCCGCCATGTGGCCGAGCTCATGCAGGGCAACCACCGAGGTCAGGATCGCGGCCAGCGCCAGGCCGCCGAGATTGAGCCCGAAGAACGGCCAAAGGATGAAAGCCGACAGAACGGCGAACCCGACCTGGCTCAGCGGATGCTCGAACCAGCCGCCCTTGCGATACTGTCCGGTCCTCGCCCAGATCTCCAGCTTGCCGAGCTCGCGGCGCATGGCGAAGTAGCGGAACACCAGGAAGGCGACGCCGCGATAGCGATCGGTCTGACTGAGCGTCACCCGCGTGCCGGCACCTTCCGAGGTGAGTTCGGTGGTCTCATAAAAATCCTTCCAGAACGACGCGTCGAGCGCGGTGTCCTCGATGACCCGCATCGAAAAACGACTGCCTTCGACGACGTCCTCGAAGCGCGACCTTCGCTCGATCGGCTGGCCGTCCCGGCCCTCCCAGGACAGCAGGATGCGGGCCGTGCCCTGCCCGTCCAGCGGCTGGGCCGAGAGTATCTCGCCGGACCAGCCGGCATCGCTGCCGAGCGGCCACAGCGCCTGCCAGAGGCGCTGCCGGTCCACCGCAACCACGCGGCTCAGCCGCACCGTGCGCAAACCGAGCGGCGCGGTCATCAGAAGGAAAATCAGTCCGAGATTACCGGCCACGAGAAGGGCCGTCACGATCGGCGACACCTGAGGTTTTTGCTCCCTGTCTTGGCGGGGCAGCCTAGCGTCATGGCGGCAAGAAAGGCTTAACGGCACAGCGCCTTCCT
The DNA here is from genome assembly GCF_040320605.1 of Mesorhizobium sp. M0659. Taxonomy (NCBI): domain Bacteria; kingdom Pseudomonadati; phylum Pseudomonadota; class Alphaproteobacteria; order Hyphomicrobiales; family Phyllobacteriaceae; genus Mesorhizobium; species Mesorhizobium sp. M0659. The sequence goes on along the minus strand of NZ_JAMYPY010000008.1, from coordinate 59,367 downwards.
GCCCGCCTAAAACAGTGCGGCGAACCGCAGTTGCATCACATGGCGCCGATCCAGACAGCCATGGAAACCAGAAACGCACTCATGCACACCAACGAAACGACGTCCTGAACAAGATCGCTCATAACTCTCTCCTGTTGTTGATATGTTCGTATTTTGTTCTAACTTTGTTCGAAAGTCAATGAGCGGAAAGCGGCATGCCGACGAATCCTGACAGCCGGTTTGGGCAGGGTTAAGGAAAGGTTGACGGGGTGACGGCAGTGCTGACGCAGGGCGCATCGCATGCCTTTGCGATCGGGACACGCACCAATCACTTCGTGATCCTAGGGCGGAGCAAGGAGCGCAGCGACGCGGCGCAGACCCTAGGATGAGGAAGTTGGGGCCTACAACGGAACGACCTTGCCATCCGCCAACGTCACCCGGCGGTCCATGCGCGAGGCGAGTTCGTGATTGTGGGTCGCGATCAGCGCGGCAAGGCCGGACTGCTTGACCAGCGCGCCAAGCGCCTCGAACACATAGGACGCGGTGACCGGGTCGAGATTGCCGGTCGGCTCGTCGGCGAGCAGCAGCAATGGCGCGTTGGCGACCGCGCGAGCAATGGCGACGCGCTGCTGTTCGCCGCCGGACAGCTCCGACGGACGGTGCGACGCGCGCTTGCCAATCTGCATATAGTCGAGCAGCTGTGCTGCGCGCTCCGACGCCTCCTTGCGCGAAAGCCCCTTGATCAGCTGCGGCATCATGATGTTTTCCAGTGCCGAAAACTCCGGCAGCAGATGATGGAACTGATAGACGAAGCCGACATCGTTGCGGCGGATTGCCGTGCGTTCGTCGTCGGAGAGCCGTCCGCAGGCGCGGCCGGCCAGAATGACGTCACCGGCATCGGGGCGCTCGAGCAGGCCCGCCGTGTGCAGCAGCGTCGACTTGCCGGTGCCCGACGGCGCCACCAGCGCCACCATCTCGCCGCGCTTCAGCGAAAAGTCGGCGCCGTTCAAAATGGTGAGCTTGCGCGGCCCCTGGACATAGTGCCGCTCGACGCTCTTCAGCTCGATAATGATCTCGGACTTCATTCGTATCTCAAGGCCTCGACCGGATCGAGCCGTGCGGCGCGCCATGCCGGAAACACCGTTGCTAGGAAGGACAGGCCGAGCGCCATCAGGATGACATAGGTGGTCTCGCGCGGGTCCATCTTTGCCGGCAGCTGGCTGAGGAAATAGAGCTCCGGGTTGAACAGCACCTTGCCGGTCATCCAGGAGAAGAACTGGCGGATGGATTCGATGTTGGTGCAGATGAGCACCCCGAGCAGCACGCCGGCCAGCGTGCCGGTGACGCCGATCGCAGCACCCGTCATCAGGAAGATGCGCAGGATGGCGCCGCGCGAGGCGCCCATTGTGCGCAGGATGGCGATATCGTGGCCCTTGTCCTTCACCAGCATGATCAGGCCGGAGATGATGTTGAGCGCCGCCACCAGCACGATCAGCGTCAGGATCATGAACATGACGTTGCGCTCGACCTGCAGTGCTGAAAAGAACGTCTCGTTGCGCTGGCGCCAGTCGACCATGTCGATCGGCCGTTGCGCCGCCGCATCCACCAGCGGTTTCAGCGCGTCGACATTATCGGGGTTGTCGACATAGATCTCGATCGTCTGCGCCCTGCCGTCCATGTTGAAATAGAGCTGCGCTTCGGAAAACGGCATGTAGACGATGGAGCTGTCATATTCCGACATGCCGACCTCGAAGATCGCCGCCACCTTGTAGCCCTTCAGCCGCGGCGTCGTGCCCATCGGCGTCACATCGCCGTCCGGCGAGATCAGCGTGATGGTGTCGCCGAGCACAAGGCCGAGATTCTCGGCCATGCGCTTGCCGATGGCGACGCCATCGCCGGAGTCGAAGCCGTCAAGCGTGCCTTGCTTGACGTTTTGGGCGACGATGGCGATCTTGCCGAGGTCTTCGGCCCTGATACCGCGCACCAGCGCGCCCATGCCGCCGCCGACATTGCCTTGCGCCAGGACCTGGCCGTCGATCAGCGGTATCGCGTATTTGACGCCGGCCACGCCGTTGATGCGGGCTGCGACCTGCGCATAGTCCTCAAGCGGCGAATCCAGCGGCTGCACGATCAAATGGCCGTTGACGCCGAGGATGCGGGTCAGAAGTTCGGCTCGAAACCCGTTCATGACAGCCATGACGACGATCAGCGTGGCGACGCCTAGCATGATGCCGAGGAAGGAGATCGAGGCGATGACCGAGATCACCGTCTCCTTGCGGCGCGACCGCAAATAACGCCAGGCGACCATGCGTTCGAACATGGAGAACGGGCCGGCGACCGGAGACTTGGTGACCGGAGACTTGGCGACCGGAGACTTGCCAACCGGAGACTGGGCTACCGAAGACTTCGCTGCCGCGGCTTCGCTCATGCGGTTGCACCGAAGCGTTTCCTGGCCTCCGCGACCGGCAGCGTCTCGCGCTCGCCGGTCCGACGGTTCTTGATCTCGATCTCGCCGGCGGCCACGCCGCGCGGCCCGACGATCACCTGCCAGGGCAGGCCGATCAGGTCGGCGGTGGCGAACTTGCCGCCCGGCCGCTGGTCGGTGTCGTCGTAAAGCACATCCTTGCCGGCGCCGGTGAAGGCGGCGTAGAGCTCGCCGCAAACGCGGTCGCACTCGGCGTCGCCGGCCTTCATGTTGATCAGGCCGATGTCGAACGGCGTCACCGCTTCCGGCCAGATGATGCCGTTGCCGTCATGGCTGGCCTCGATGATCGCCGCCACCAGCCGCGACGGACCGATACCGTAGGAGCCGCCGGAAACGAAATGATCCTTGCCGTCGGGCCCGGTCACCTTGGCGCCCATGGGCTTGGAATATTTGTCGCCGAAATGGAAGATGTGGCCGACCTCGATGCCGCGTGCCGAGACCCGGTCGGCCTCGCTAAGCTTGTCCCAGGCCGCCTCGTCATGCATCTCGTCGGTGGCGGCGTAAGGCGTCGTCCACGTTTTGACGATGTCGGCGATCTCGCCGTCATTGCCGAAGTCGGTTTTCTCGCCGGGCACCTGGAGCGACAGATATTCGCGGTCGCAATAGACCTGGCTCTCGCCGGTGTCGGCCAGGATGATGAATTCATGGCTGAGATCGCCGCCGATCGGCCCGGTGTCGGCCCGCATCGGAATGGCCTGCAGCCCCATGCGCGTGAACGTTCGGAGATAGGATACGAACATGCGGTTATAGGCGGCCTTCGCGCCCTCGAAATCGAGGTCGAAGGAATAGGCATCCTTCATCAGGAACTCGCGCGAGCGCATGACGCCGAAGCGCGGCCGCACCTCGTCGCGGAACTTCCACTGGATGTGGTAGAGGTTGAGCGGCAAATCCTTGTACGACTTGACGTAGGCGCGCACGATCTCGGTGACCACTTCCTCATTGGTCGGACCGTAGAGCATGTCGCGGTCCTGCCGGTCCTTGATGCGCAGCATCTCCTTGCCATAGTCGTCATAGCGGCCGCTTTCGCGCCACAGATCGGCCGACTGGATGGTCGGCATCAGGATTTCCAGAGCGCCGGCGCGGTTCTGCTCCTCGCGGATGATGCGGCAGACCTTGTCGAGCACCAGCTTGCCTAGCGGCAGCCAGGAAAAGCTGCCCTGCCCCTGCTGGCGGATCATGCCGGCACGCAGCATCAGCCGGTGCGAGACGATCTCGGCCTCGCGCGGATTTTCTTTCAGGATGGGCAGGAAAAACTGCGACAAACGCATGGACAGGTCCGTGAGAGAGGAGGCTGCGCCGGAATCGGCGCGGCTGGCTTGCTTGCCCCGGCTTCATAGCTATTTCGTGACGGAATGGAAACCCGAGCGGCCGCATCGGTCCGAAATCGCAAAAATCGATTCTTCTTCCAAAGACCTTCGCACGGAAAACGATAATGCTTCTGGTGCAAAGTGATCGCCTGACTGCAAAGTCCTCACACGCGCTTTGGGCGTCCGGGCGACGCGGCACACCTGGCCCCATTAATGCGGCAGCCCCGGCGTTGTTCGTTTCGCAAGCAAAGCCTGCCGCACTATTGTGCACTGCAGCACAGATTGCCCGATTGCGGGCAAAATTCTGCGTGACAATTTCATCAGGGTTAGGCTAGTGTGCCCTGATAACCGAGAGGGTGGAGAAAAATCTGCTCTCCTACGCGGTCAAAGTCTTGGGAGGATGCGATCTAGGCGCGGTTACCCGCTGCCGCCGGAAACCGGAAAACAGATCGGAACGCGTTTAAATTGCAAGGCCTTGTGCCTTGCATTTTTTTTGCCCGATCATCTGGTTAGATCAACCTGTTCCCAAATCACGTGAGCTTGCGTCAGCCTGACACCAAGGCGTGATTCTAATGCGGGTGGGCCATGCCTGGCCGCCTATTGCGCATCGCAGGCTGGCGAGACAAAATCTGAGTTTGGCGCTCCGAAACAGACACAAACATCCCAGCCGATCTGCCGGCGGGAAAGTGGTTAGTTAGCCGGTGCCTGGCTGGCTTCGGGGATGATGTGCGGGACTTCGTCGAGGCTGTAGCCCAGCCCGTGCGTCAGGCTATAGAAAACCCCCATGACGACAGCCGTGACGATGGTGGTGCGGATCACGGCGCGCAGCATATGCGGCCCGCGCGGCGCACTCGCAACCGTGCCCAGCGTCACGTCCTGGTCGTCATCCTGCGTCTTGACGCTGAACGGCAGCACGATGAACAGCATCAGCCACCAGGTGATGAAGAACAGCGCGGCAAACGAAATCCAGCTCATGCCTGCTCCAGTTCGACCAGCGTGCCGAAGAAATCCTTGGGATGCAGGAACAGCACCGGCTTGCCGTGGGCGCCGGTTTTGGGATTGCCGTCGCCCAGCACGCGGGCGCCGCTCGCTTTGAGGTGATCGCGCGCGGCAAGGATGTCGTCGACCTCGTAGCAGACATGATGCATGCCACCCGAGGGGTTCTTGTCCAGAAAGGCCGCGATCGGCGACCCCTCGCCCAGCGGCTCCAGGAGTTCGATCTTGGTGTTGCCGACATCGACGAACACCACGGTAACGCCATGCTCGGGCAGCGCTTGCGGCGCGGTGACCTTCGCGCCAAGCGTATCGCGATAGGCCGCAATCGCCGCGGCCAGGTCCGGCACGGCAAGCGCGACATGGTTCAGGCGTCCGAGCATGAAGTGCTCCACAAGTTAAGAGAGTAGGGAATGGGCAGTAGGCAGTAGTGATACATCTGCATTTTTCTCCACCGCCTACCGCCTACTGCCTATTCCCTCACCTCGTCACAAACACCGTCACCAGCGGCTTCTTGCCCCAGGCCTCGTTGGCGGCGCCGCGCACGGCGCGGCGCACCGCTTCCTGCACCAGATCGAGGTCCTTGCGGCGCTGGCGAGGGATCGAGTCGACCGCGCCGACGGCCGCGTCGAGCATCAGATCTTCCATGTTTTCGCCACGGGCATCGGCCTCGGCGACGCCGATGGCGACCAGATCGGGATCGCCGGCGAGCTCATATTTGTCGTCGAGCACGACATTGACCGCGACATGGCCGGCAAAGGATAGCTTGCGCCGGTCGCGTATGCCCATCGCCTGGTCGGTGCCGATCAGCCTGCCGTCCTTGTAGATGCGGCCGAACGGCACCTGGTCGATGATTGTGGCCGGACCCGGCGCCAGCCGCAGCATGTCGCCGTCGCGCACTTGCGCCACCTGGCCGATGCCCGACGTCGACATCAGCGACCCCTGCGCCACCAGATGCGCGGCTTCGCCGTGCACGGGAACGCCGATCTGCGGCCGCACCCATTCATACATCCTGCGCAATTCGCTGCGGCGGGGATGGCCGGAGACATGCACAAGCGCGTCGCCATCCTCGATGATCTTGATGCCGAGGTCGATGAGGCGGTTCTTGATCTCGAGGATCGCCTTCTCGTTGCCGGGAATGGTGCGTGAGGAAAACACCACCGTGTCGCCGGCCGTCAGCGACACCGATTTCATCTCGTCGCGCGAAAGTTTTGCCAGTGCCGCCAGCGCCTCGCCCTGGCTGCCGGTGCAGATGATGACCAGGTTCTCGCGCGGGATGAAGCCGAAATCCTCTTCGGCGATGAACTCCGGCAGCCCGTCCATGTAGCCGAGCTCGCCGGCGACATCGATGACCCGCTTCAGCGAGCGGCCCAGCACCAGGCACTGGCGGCCGGCATCGCGCGCCGCCTTGGCGATCGAGACGATGCGCCCGACATTGGAAGAGAAGGTGGTGACGGCGACACGGCCGACAGCGCTCTGGATGACGCCCCTGAGGCCTTCGCCCACCGCCACTTCCGACGGCGATTCGCCTTCGCGCAGCGCATTGGTGGAATCGCAGACCAGCGCCAGAACGCCCTTGTCGCCATAGGCGCGAAACCGCGCCTCGTCGGTCTTGGGGCCGATCGTCGGTTCCGGATCGATCTTCCAGTCGCCGGTATGGATGACGGTGCCGGCCGGCGAGGTGATCGCCAGCGACATCGGCTCGGGGATCGAGTGCGCCACCGGAATGGCCTCGATCGAGAACGGGCCGACAGTGAATGTTTCGCCTGCCCGGTAGATCGTCACCGGAATTTTCTTCGGCGCGCCCTGCTCGCCCTGGCGCTTGGCGTCCAGCAGTCCGGCGCTGAACGGTGTCATCCACACCGGCGCCTTCAGCTTCGGCCAGATGTCGAGCAGCGCCCCGTAATGGTCTTCATGCGCGTGGGTGATGATGATGCCGCGCAGGCCGGCGAGGTTCTCCTCGATGAAGCGCGTATCGGGCAGGATCAGGTCGACGCCAGGATGCGCCGCATCGGGAAAAGTCACGCCGACATCGACGACGATCCACTCGCGCGCGCTAGGCGGCCCATAGCCGTAAAGGGCGAAGTTCATGCCGATCTCGCCGACGCCGCCGAGCGGCACGAAGACGAGTTCGGCGTTTTGCGCTTTCGCCATCAATTTTCCCTTCCCGGCCCTTGCGGCCAGCCCCTAAATCTTTGCCGACGCGACGGCGCCGAAATGCACGTCGCCGGCGGCTACCGTCACGACCGACCCCTCATCATCGCGGATCACGAAACGGCAGTCCGCGTCAATGGTTTCGAAGGTACCGCGCACCACATTCCCGTCAATCCTGACAGCAACCTCGCCGCCAAGCCCCGCCGCGCGCGCCAGCCAGCGACGCCGGATGGCGTCGAGCCCGCGTCCGTCATCCCACAGCCGGGCATTGTCGGTCCAGGCATCGGACAGCGCCAAGAACAGCGTTTCGGCGTCGCATGTCGCGCCCAGCGCCTGAAGCGATGTCGCCGGATACGGCAAATCCGGCGGATGCGCCACCACATTGACGCCGATGCCCACCGCCACCGCGAAACGGCCGCCATCGAGAATGGCCGATTCCAGCAGGATGCCGGCCAGTTTGGCGCCGGAGGCAAGCACATCGTTCGGCCATTTCAGCTCGAAGCGGTTCTGCCCTTGGCTGGCGCCGTCGAGGCCGATGGCGATCCTGCCCTTCGGCACCACGGCGTCAAGCGCATCGGCCAGCGACAGGCCGGCGACGAAGCCCAGCGTCGCCGCCAGACGCAACTCACCGCCGGTGATGACCAGCAATGTCGCCGCCAGATTGCCCTCGGGAGATACCCAGGCCCTGCCGCGGCGGCCACGGCCGCTTTCCTGCTTCTTGGAAACGACCCACAATTTGCCGGGGTCGCCTGCCCTTGCATGGTCCAGCGCAAGCGTGTTGGTGGAACCCACGCTGTCATGGGCCTCGAGCCGGAACCCTTCCGTCTCAGAGGTTGGAGCCAGCCGAAATGCCATCCGGTCAGAAAAATGTCTTGGCGGCGGCTTCGGCGTAGGTCGCGATCGGACCGCCGATCAACACATAGAACAGCACGAAAGCGCCGGAGACACCAAGCACGAGGCGCAGCTCAACCGCCATCGGCACGAAGCCACCGGCCGGTTCGTCGAACCACATGATCTTGATGATACGCAGATAGTAGAAAGCGCCCACGACGGAGGCCAGCACGCCGATGATCGCCAGCGCATAGAGGTTGGCGTTGATGGCGGCGAGGAACACGTACCATTTCCCCCAGAAACCGGCGAGCGGCGGGATGCCGGCCAGCGAGAACATCAGGATGGTCAGGATCGTCGCCATGATCGGGTTGGTCGACGACAGACCGGCGAGATCGCTGATCTGCTCGACATTGCCTTCCTTGCGCCGCATGGCGAGGATGAAGGCGAAGGTGCCGAGCGTCATGACGAGATAGATCAGCATGTAGATGGCGACGCCGCGCACGCCGGCCTGGCTGTTGGCGGCTAGGCCGACCAGCGCGTAGCCCATATGGCCGATCGAGGAGTACGCCATCAGCCGCTTGATGTTGGTTTGGCCGATCGCGGCGAAGGAGCCGAGCGCCATCGAGGCGATCGAGATGAAGACGATGATCTGCTGCCAGTCGGAAGCGATCGGCTTGAAGGCGCCCATGGTGACGCGCACGATCAGCGCCATTGCCGCCATTTTGGGGGCAGCCGCCAGGAAGGCGGTGACCGGCGTCGGCGCGCCCTCGTAGACATCGGGCGTCCACATGTGGAACGGCACCGCGGAAATCTTGAAGGCAAGACCGGCCAAAACGAAAACCAGGCCGACGACGAGGCCGAGCTGGCGCTCACCGCTGCCAAGCGCCGAGGCGATTTCCTGGAAGCCGACATTGCCGGTGTAGCCGTAAATGAGGCTGATTCCGTAAAGCAGCATGCCCGACGACAGCGCGCCGAGCACAAAATACTTCAAACCGGCCTCGGTCGAACGCAGATTGTCGCGATTGATCGCCGCCAGCACGTAAATCGCCAGCGACTGCAGTTCGAGGCCGAGATAGAGCCCGATCATGCCGTTGGCCGAGATCATCAGCATCATGCCGAGCGTGCACAACAGGATCAGCACCGGGTATTCGAACTTGTCGAAATGCTCCTGCCTGGCGAAGCGCATCGACATCACCAGCGTCACCGCCGAACCGATCAGCGACAGCACCTTCATGAAGCGGGAGAACGGATCCTGGATGAAGGCGTTGCCGTAGGCGCTCCCCTGCCCCGTGGGAAAGATCAGCCATAGGCCTGCGATCACCAGCACGGCGACGGCAAGGCCAGTCACCAGAATGGCAGTGTTGGCGCGCGAATAGGCGCCGACCATCAACAGCGCCAGCGCGCCGATGGCGAGGATCAGCTCCGGCGTCGAGAGCGAAAGACTGGAGTAAAGGTCCGGCGTCATGGTTCGCAAAACCTCTGGTCAGTTGGCCGCCGCGGTCTGCGCGGCGCCGATGGATGCGGTGACATTGGTGACGAGCGCCTTGACCGACTGGGCCGTGGCATCGAAGACGGGAGCGGGATAAACGCCGAAGAAGATGACCAGCACGACCAGCGGGTAGATGATTGCCTTCTCGCGCGTCGACAGATCGAGCAGGCCCTTCAGGCTTTCCTTGGTCAGCGCGCCGAAGATCACCCGGCGGTAGAGCCAGAGCGCGTAGGCCGCCGACAGGATGACGCCGGTGGCGGCGAAGAAAGCCACCCAGGTGTTGACCCGGAACACGCCGAGCATGGTCAGGAACTCGCCGACGAAACCTGACGTGCCCGGCAAGCCGACATTGGCCATGGTGAAGATCAGGAACACGGTTGCGTATTTCGGCATGTTGTTGACCAAGCCGCCATAGGCGTCGATCTCGCGAGTGTGCATGCGGTCGTAAATGACGCCGACGCACAGGAACAGCGCGCCCGAGACGAGGCCGTGGCTCAGCATCTGGAAGATCGCGCCCTGCACGCCTTCCTGGTTCATGGCGAAGATGCCCATGGTGACGAAGCCCATATGGGCGACGGAGGAATAGGCGATCAGCTTCTTCATGTCCTCCTGCATCAGCGCCACCAGCGAGGTGTAGATGATGGCGACGACCGACAGCGTAAACACCAGCGGCGCGAACATTTCCGAGGCCAGCGGGAACATCGGCAGGGAAAAGCGCAGGAAGCCGTACCCGCCCATTTTCAACAGGATGCCGGCCAGGATCACCGAACCCGCCGTCGGCGCTTCGACGTGCGCATCGGGCAGCCAGGTGTGCACCGGCCACATCGGCATCTTCACCGCGAAGGAGGCGAAGAAGGCTAGAAATAGCCATGTCTGCATGTGGGCCGGGAAGTTGTGGGTCAGCAGTGTCGGGATGTCGGTGGTGCCCGCCTGGAAGAACATCGCCATGATGGCGAGCAGCATCAGCACCGAGCCGGCCAACGTGTAGAGGAAGAACTTGAACGAGGCATAGACGCGGCGCTTGCCGCCCCAGACGCCGATGATGATGAACATCGGGATCAGGCCGGCCTCGAAGAAGACGTAGAACAGCACGATGTCGAGCGCGCAGAACACGCCGATCATCAGCGTTTCCAAGAGCAGGAAGGCAATCATGTAAGCCTTGACTCGCTTGTCGATCGCTTCCCACGACGCCAGGATGCAGAGCGGCATGAGGAATGTCGTCAGGATGACGAACAGCATCGAAATGCCGTCGACGCCCATATGGTAGGAGATGCCGGAATCCAGCCAGGCAAACTTCTCGACGAACTGGAAGCCGGCTTGCGAATTGTCGAAGCCGGTCCAGATGAACAGGGAGATGATGAAGGTGGCCGCTGTCGTCGTGAACGCGATGGCGCGGATGTTGCGACGCGCATTCGGGCTGTCATCCCTGATGAACAGGATCAGCAGCACACCTACGAGCGGCAGGAAGGTGACCAGCGAGAGGATTGGCCAGGCGGTCATCAGAGCATCATCCAGGTGACGAGTGCGGCCACGCCGATCAGCATGGCGAATGCATAGTGATAGAGATAGCCGGTCTGCAGCTTGACGACGCGGTCGGTGACGTCGACGACGCGCGCCGAAATGCCGTCAGGACCGAGCCCGTCGATGATGGTGCCGTCGCCGGTCTTCCACAAGAACCTGCCCAGCGCCTTTGCCGGCCGCACGAACAGGACGTCGTAGAGCTCGTCAAAGTACCATTTGTTGAGCAGGAAGGCATAGAGCAGCCGATGGTTGGCGGCGACGCTCCGGGGCAGTTCCGGCGAGCGGATGTAGAACTTCCAGGCGACGGCAAAGCCGATGACCATGGCGACGAACGGTGCCAGCTCGACCCACAGCGGCAATTCATGGATCTCGTGCAGGATGTGGTTGTCCGGCAGCGTGAACAGCGACGCCTTCCAGAATTCGGCATAGGCTTCGCCGATGAAGGCGCCATGAAAGATAACGCCGGCAAACAGCGCGCCCGCGGCCAGGATGAACAGCGGCACCAGCATCACCGGCGGCGATTCATGGACATGGTGCATGACGTCGTGGCTCGCCCGCGGCTCGCCGTGGAAGGTCATGAAGATCAGCCGCCAGGAGTAGAAGGAGGTGAAGCAGGCGGCGATGACCAGCAGGACAAAAGCGAGGCCGGCGACCGAATTGTGGCCGGCAAAGGCAGCCTCGATGATGGCATCCTTGGAGAAGAAGCCGGCGGTGCCGATGACGGTCACCGGAATGCCGACGCCGGTCAGTGCCAGCGTGCCGATCACCATCATCCAGTAGGTCTTCGGAATGAGCTTCCGCAGGCCACCCATCTTGCGCATGTCCTGCTCGTCGGACACGGCATGGATGACCGAGCCGGAGCCCAGGAACAGCAGCGCCTTGAAGAAGGCATGCGTGAACAGATGGAAGATCGCCGCGCCATAGGCGCCGACGCCGAGCGCGACGAACATGTAGCCGAGCTGCGAGCAGGTCGAATAGGCGATGACGCGCTTGATGTCGTTCTGGACCAGGCCGACGGTCGCCGCGAAGAAGGCGGTGAAGGCGCCGATGAAGGTCACCACGGTCAGCGCCGAATGCGACAGTTCGAACAGCGGCGACAGCCGGGCCAGCATGAACACGCCGGCCGTAACCATGGTGGCGGCATGGATCAGCGCGGAAACCGGCGTCGGGCCTTCCATGGCGTCCGGCAGCCAGGTGTGCAGCGGCACCTGCGCCGACTTGCCCATGGCGCCCATGAACAGCAGCAGGCAGACGATGGTCATGGCCGCCTGCTTGTCCAGCGCATAGCCGAGGAAGGTCAGCACGGCGGCGCCTTGTGGTGCGCCTTCGGCCGGAATGAACGTCGCGGCATTGGCGAAGATGGTGCCGAGATTGACCGAGCCGAACAAAACGAAGACGCCGAAAATGCCGAGCGCAAAGCCGAAATCGCCGACGCGGTTGACGACGAAGGCCTTGATCGCAGCGGCATTGGCCGACGGCTTCTTGTACCAGAAGCCGATCAGCAAATAGGAGGCGAGACCCACCCCTTCCCAGCCGAAGAACATCTGCACCAGATTGTCGGCCGTCACCAGCATCAGCATGGCGAAGGTGAACAGCGACAGATAGGCAAAGAAGCGGGGCCGGTTCGGATCGTGGTGCATGTAGCCGATCGAATAGATGTGGACCAGCGCCGACACCGTGTTGACCACCACCAGCATGACCACCGTCAGCGTGTCGATCCTGAGCGCCCAGGACGCGTCCAAGCCGCCGGATTGGATCCAGCGCAGTACCGGCACGGTGAACACCTCGCCTTCGCCGAAGCCGACGGAGAAGAAGGCGACCCAGGACAGCACGGCCGAGATCACCAGGAAGCCCGAGGTGATGTATTCCGATGCCTTGGCGCCCAGCGAATTGCCGAACAGACCGACGATCAGGAAGCCGAGCAGCGGAAGGAAGACGATCGCTTGATACATGTTAGCCCCGTCAACCCTTCATCTGGTTCACGTCTTCGACCGCGATCGAGCCGCGGTTGCGGAAGAAGACGACGAGAATGGCAAGACCGATGGCCGCTTCGGCGGCGGCGACCGTCAGCACGAACAGGGCAAACACCTGGCCGACGAGATCGCCCAATGCCGCCGAGAAGGCAACGAAATTGATGTTGACCGCCAAAAGAATCAGCTCGATCGACATCAGGATGACGATGATGTTCCTGCGGTTCAGGAAGATGCCGAACACGCCCAGCGTGAACAGGATCGCCGATACGGTCAGGTAATGTGCGATGCCGACGACCATGGCCAGATCAAACCTTTCCCGGCATTTGTTGAATCATTGAACGCGCGGATACGATGGCGTCCAAGAGGCTGTCTATGGCAGAAGGCTCGAAGATAACTGTTGCATCATTCCGGCCTGCCCCCTGAACGTATGTGAAATCTTCGCTCTTGATGTTCAGCGTAAGATTCCCGTCGCGATTCCAGACGAATACCCAGGCCTTCTCAGTCGAATCAACCCGCCAAGAGGCAACCTGCTCTCCCCAGTATTTTTTCTTCAAACGACCGAACATCGTCAGAGCCCCTCGCCCGACTTGACCTTGCGGATTTCCATGCCTGTCGCCGGCGTGCGGCCGACCTGGGCTGCGATCGACTGCCGCTTGATCCCTTCCTTGTGGCGCAGCGTCAGCACGATGGCGCCGATCATGGCGACCAGCAGGATGAGGCCCGAAATCTGGAAGTAGTAGAGGTAGTCGGTATAGAGGATGTCGCCGAGTGCTGCGGTGTTTGTCCGCGCGGCAAGATCCGGGATGGGTTTGGAGACCGTCGAGGCCAGTTGCGGCGCGAAGGTGTAGCCGCCGAGCACCACGATCAGCTCGGCCGCCAGGATCAGCCCGACCAGCGCGCCGATCGGCGCATATTGCAGGGCGCCTTCCTTCATCTCGGCGAAGTCGACATCGAGCATCATGACGACGAACAGGAACAGCACCATGACCGCGCCGACATAGACGACAAGCAGGATCATCGCCAGGAACTCGGCGCCGGTCAGCATGAACAGGCCGGCGGCGTTGAAGAAGGTCAGGATCAGGAACAGCACGGAATGCACGGGGTTGCGCGACGAAATGACCATGAAGGCCGACGCCACCGCGACAAAGGCGAAGAGGTAGAAAAAGGCCGCCTCTAGTCCACTCAGCATTGGGGATCCCCCGGGTTCCTGTCCAAACAGGACATCCGTCCTGTTTGATTTCTGCGACCGCCTCCGGCCGGCAAGTTGCGTTGTCCTTAGACGAGGCCCCTCGCCCCGTCCATGCGTCAAATGTCAGCGGTAGGGCGAGTCCAGCGAGATGTTGCGCGCCAGTTCGCGCTCCCAGCGGTCGCCATTCGCCAGCAGCCTGTCCTTGTCGTAGTAAAGCTCCTCGCGCGTCTCCGTCGCGAACTCGAAATTCGGCCCCTCGACGATAGCGTCGACCGGGCAGGCTTCCTGGCAGAAGCCGCAATAGATGCACTTCACCATGTCTATGTCGTAGCGCACGGTGCGGCGCGTGCCGTCATTGCGGCGCGGGCCGGCCTCGATGGTGATCGCCTGCGCCGGACAGATCGCTTCGCACAATTTGCAGGCGATGCAGCGCTCTTCGCCATTGGGGTAACGGCGCAAAGCATGCTCGCCCCGGAAGCGCGGGCTGATCGGCCCCTTTTCGTGCGGATAGTTGATCGTCTCCTTCGGCGCGAAGAACTGGCGCATCGACAGGAAGAAGGCGCTGACGAAATCCTGCAGCAGCAGCGATTTTGCGGCCTGGCCAAAAGCGGACATCACGCAAACCCCGTGATTTTGAGGAAGGCCGCGGTGGCAACGACCATGAACAGGGAGATCGGCAGAAAGACTTTCCAGCCCAGCCGCATCAGCTGGTCGTAGCGGTAGCGCGGCACGAAGGCCTTCACCATCGAGAACATGAAGAACATCAGGCAGATCTTGAGCACGAACCAGATCACGCCGGGCACCCAGGTGAAGGGGGCGAAGTCGAAGGGCGGCAGCCAGCCGCCGAGGAACAGGATGGTGGCCAGCGCGCACATCATCACCACGGCGACGTATTCGCCGAGGAAGAACAACAGGAACGGCGTCGAGGAGTATTCGACCATATGGCCGGCGACGAGTTCCGACTCGGCTTCCACCAGGTCGAAGGGCGGGCGGTTGGTCTCGGCCAGCGCCGAGATGAAGAAAATGACGAACATCGGGAACAGCGCCAGCCAGTGCCAGTCGAGGAAGCTGTTGGGCAGGCCAAGCTTGGTGCCCAGCCCATCCTGCTGCGACAGCACGATGTCCGACAGGTTGAGCGAGCCGACGCAGAGCAGCACGGTGACGATGACGAAGCCGATCGAGACTTCGTAGGACACCATCTGCGCCGCCGAGCGCAGCGCGCCGAGGAACGGGTATTTCGAGTTGGACGCCCAGCCGCCCATGATCACGCCATAGACCTCGAGCGAGGAGATGGCGAAGACGTAGAGGATGCCGACATTGACGTTGGCGATCCCCCAGCCCGCATTGACGGGAATGACCGCCCAGGCCGAGATTGCCAGCACGGCCGACACCAGCGGCGCCAGCAGGAACACGCCCTTGTTGGCGCCGGACGGAATGACCGGTTCCTTGAAGACGAATTTCAGCAGATCGGCGAAAGCCTGCAGCGTGCCCCACGGGCCGACGACGTTCGGGCCGCGGCGCAATTGCACCGCCGCCCAGATCTTGCGGTCGGCGTAAAGCAGGTAGGCAACCCCGATCAGCAAAACGACGATCAGCACGACCGACTTTAAAAGGATGATCAGCGTCGGCAGCACGTAGAAGGAGAAGAAGGTGTCCATGTCTACTCTGCCGCCTGCCTGAAGCCGTTTTTCGCCAGCGCCGAGCATTCCGCCATGACGGCGGAGGCCCGCGCGATCGGGTTGGTCAGATAGAAATCCGTGACCGGCGAGGTGAAAGTGCCCTTGTTCAGCCGCCCGCCGAGCTTCGCCACCTTGGCGACGTCATCGGCATTGCCGGCTTCGACATGATCGATGCGGGCGAGATGCGGGTATTCGCCATAAAGTTTGGCGCGCAACTGCTGCAGCGAATCGAAGGGTAGTTTCTTGCCCAGCACATCGGACAATGCCCTCAGGATCGCCCAGTCTTCGCGCGCGTCGCCCGGCGCGAAGCCCGCGCGGTTGGTCTGCTGCACGCGTCCCTCGGTGTTGACATAGGTGCCGGACTTTTCGGTGTAGGCGGCTCCCGGCAGGATGACATTGGCGCGGTGCGCACCGGCGTCGCCATGCGTGCCGACATAGACGACGAAGGCGCCGCCGGTCTTGGACATGTCGACCTCGTCGGCGCCGAGCAGGAACAGAACCTCGCTCTCCCCCAGCATGCCGGCAACGTTCTTGCCGCCCTTGCCAGGCACGAAGCCGACATCGAGACCGCCGACGCGCGCGGCCGCAGTGTGCAGCACGGCAAAGCCGTTCCAGTCGGCGCGCGCAGCGTTGACGGCCGTGGCGAGTTTCGCCGCCTGGCCGAGCACCGCCGCGCCGTCGGCACGCGACAGCGCGCCCTGGCCGACGATGATCAGCGGATGCGTCGCCTTCTTCAGCACCTGGAAGAACTTCCCGTTGCCGCCGGCCAGGTCTTTCAGCGACTCCGGGCCGGCGCCGAGCTGTTCGTAGTCGTAACGCGTGTCGCCGACCTCGCCGATGACGCCGACCGGCAGATTGCCGATCCGCCAGCGCTTGCGGATGCGGGCATTGAGCACCGAGGCCTCGAAGCGCGGATTGGCGCCGATGATCAGCACCGCGTCGGCCTGCTCGATGCCCTCGATGGTGGGGTTGAAGATGTAGCTGGCGCGGCCGAGCGCGGGATCGAGTGCGGCGCCGTCCTGGCGGCAATCGGTGTTCTTCGAGCCCAACGCAGCCATAAGCTGCTTCAGCGCGTAGATTTCCTCGACGGCGGCAAGATCGCCCGCAATCGCGCCGATTTTCTCGGGCGCAGCATTCGACACCGCATCCCTGATCGCAACGAACGCTTCGGCCCAGCTGGCCGGCGCCAACTTTCCGTCCTTGCGGACATAGGGGCGGTCGAGGCGCTGCGTGCGCAATCCGTCCCATATGAAGCGGGTCTTGTCGGAAATCCACTCCTCGTTCACCGCTTCATTGACGCGCGGCAGGATGCGCATCACCTCGCGGCCACGGCTGTCGACGCGGATTGCCGAGCCGACGGCGTCCATGACGTCGATGGATTCTGTCTTGGTCAGCTCCCACGGCCGTGCCTGAAAGGCGAAAGGCTTGGAGGTCAGCGCGCCGACCGGGCAGAGGTCGATGACATTGCCCTGCAGCTCGGAGGTCATGGCGCTTTCGAGATAGGTGGTGATCTCGGCATCCTCGCCGCGGCCGATCAGGCCAAGCTCGGAAATGCCCGCAACTTCCGTGGTGAAGCGAACGCAGCGCGTGCAGTGGATGCAACGGTTCATCACCGTCTTGACCAGTGGGCCGATATACTTGTCTTCGACCGCGCGCTTGTTCTCGTGATAGCGCGAGGAATCGACGCCGAAGGCCATCGCCTGGTCCTGCAGGTCGCATTCGCCGCCCTGGTCGCAGATCGGGCAATCCAGCGGATGGTTGATCAGCAGGAATTCCATCACGCCTTCGCGGGCCTTCTTGACCATCGGCGTGTTGGTGAAGATTTCAGGCGCCTCGCCATTGGGTCCCGGACGCAGGTCGCGCACATTCATGGCGCAGGAGGCCTGCGGCTTGGGCGGCCCGCCCTTCACCTCGATCAGGCACATGCGGCAATTGCCGGCAATCGACAGCCGCTCATGGAAGCAGAAGCGCGGCACTTCCGCGCCGGCGTCCTCGGCCGCCTGCAGCAACGTGTAGTGGTCGGGTACAGTGATCTCTTTCCCGTCGACCTTGAGCTTTGCCATCAATTGCCCCTGGCGGTCTGCGCCGTCTCATATGCCTGAAACAGATCGCTCAGCCTAATGCCATTGATCATCATGCCGGCGACTTCAGCGTTTTCTATCTTCAAATTGCTCATATTCACATTGCTGAAAAACGCGTCCGAGAGGTTCGCGTCCTCCACAACGGCCGCCGACAGGTCGACGTTGTGAAACTGCGTGTTCGACAAGTTCACATCGTCAAATCTGGAGTTGCTGACGATGGCATTGCGCACATCGAGAACATCGCTCCTGTCGTGGATCTCCATGCCTGCCACCCCTACTTCTTCGCCTTGGCGGCCAGCGTCAGCGCCGCGGCCTGGCGGGTCCACTCGTCGCGGCCGATACGGCCGGTGAGCGACAGGTAGTCCTCGACCCAGGCGATCTCTTCTGGCGCCCAGGCGGCGATCTGGGCAAAGGTCCAGATGCCGAGGCCGTTCAGCACCTTTTCCAGCTTCGGCCCAACGCCGGTGATCGCCTTGAGATCCGACGGCTTGGCCGGACGAGCCACGGCCTTGGGCTGTCTGAAATCCTCCGGCATCAATCCGATCGTCGCGCCTTCGGCGACGGCCTCGGTCTTCTCCGGCTCGGCATCGACGGTGAGAGCGGCAATATCGGTCACATCCTGGGCAAAACTCTGCGCCGCGGCGATCAGGGTTCTGGTCGCCGCGCGCGCCTTGGTGGCGGGGGCGGTCTCGGCGAACCCTTGGCTGCGCTGTTCGAAATCGTCGATGATCGGCTGGAAAATCCGCTGCGATGCCTCGGCAGCACCCGACAAGGCGCCTAGCCACACGCCAAAGGCATGGTTGGCAAGGCCGAAGCCCAGCGCCGACATGGCGGCGGCACCAGCGACAGGATGCGCGAGAAGGTTGACGGCGCTGGCCATCTCCTTCGGCATCATCCTTGTCAAATCCTGGTTCATCTTCTCAAGCTGGTCCAAATTGGGCATCAAAGGGTTCGAATAGGGCGCCATAGACATCTCCTGGTCGTTTCTTCGTCAGCCCCGCCCCTATATTTCTGTCCGGGGCTTGCGCCCGATTTCAATCTACTCAGCAGCCACCATCACGGGTTCGGCTCGGTGCGCGTTGCGCGAAAACTCGTCGATGCGCCGCTCCACCTCGCCGCGGAAATGCCGCATCAGGCCCTGGATCGGCCATGCCGCTGCATCGCCCAGCGCGCAGATCGTATGACCCTCCACCTGTTTGGTGACGTCGAGCAGCATGTCGATCTCGCGCTTCTGCGCCTCGCCGCGCACCAGCCGCTCCATCACCCGCCACATCCAGCCGGTGCCTTCGCGGCACGGTGTGCACTGGCCGCAGCTCTCATGCTTGTAAAAATAGGACAGCCTGGCAATCGCCTTCACGATATCGGTCGACTTGTCCATGACGATAACAGCCGCCGTGCCGAGCCCGGATTTCAGGTCGCGCAAAGCATCGAAATCCATCGGCGCATCGATGATCTGCTCGGCCGGCACCAGCGGCACCGAAGCGCCGCCCGGAATGACCGCGAGGAGATTGTCCCAGCCGCCGCGAATGCCACCGCAATGCGTCTCGATCAGCTCGCGGAACGGGATCGACATCGCCTCTTCGACGGTGCACGGATTGTTGACGTGGCCGGAGATGCAAAACAGCTTGGTGCCGACATTGTTGGGCCGGCCGAAGGACGAGAACCAGGCGGCGCCACGGCGCAAAATGGTCGGCGCGACCGCAATGGACTCGACATTGTTCACGGTTGTCGGACAACCGTACAAGCCGACATTGGCTGGGAATGGCGGCTTCAGCCGGGGCTGGCCCTTCTTGCCTTCGAGGCTTTCCAGAAGTGCTGTTTCCTCGCCGCATATATAAGCGCCGGCGCCGTGATGCATGTAGATGTCGAAATCGTAGCCGGACGTGTTGTTCTTGCCGATCAGCCTGGCCTCATAGGCCTCGTCGATGGCGCGCTGCAGCGCCTCGCGCTCGCGGATGAACTCGCCGCGCACATAGATGTAGGCGGCGACCGCACCCATGGCGAAGCCGGCGATGAACGAGCCCTCGACCAGCGTGTGCGGATCGTTGCGCAGGATATCGCGGTCCTTGCACGTGCCGGGCTCGGATTCGTCGGCGTTGACAACGAGATAGCTCGGCCTTCCGTCGCTCTGCTTGGGCATGAACGACCATTTCAGCCCGGTCGGGAAACCGGCGCCGCCACGGCCGCGCAGGCCTGACGCCTTCATCTCATTGACGATCCACTCGCGCCCCTTGGCGATGATGCCGGGCGTGTTGTCCCAGGCGCCGCGCGCCATCGCGCCGGCCAGCGACTTGTCGAAGAGGCCGTAGATGTTGTTGAAGATGCGGTCTTTGTCGGCCAGCATGACTTACCTCTTTCCCCGCAAGACGATCGAGACCCACACCAGCAGGCCCATGCCGGTCGCGGCCATCGATTCCAGGGTATCCGAAAACGGCAATTCGACGAGGCGCCGAAGCCCCTCCAGAAGGATGTTGGCAGCAGCGATGCAGACAACGCCGATGACAATGCTGCGCAGCGACAGCAAAGATCCGGTGCTTTGCGCTTCAGCCATCAACGTGGCTCCTTGCCGAAGACGCGGATGTATTCGGCGACGCCGCCCTTGGCGAGCGCCTTGGCCTGCTTGCCCCAGTCGTCGCGCTCGATGCGGCCCTGGAAAGCGAGATATCCATCCACCCAGTCGCGCTCGGCCTTATTCCAGGATGCGACCTGTGTGAAGGTGAAGATGCCAAGCGAATGAAGGATGCCCTCGATCTTCGGGCCGATGCCCGAGATCAGCTTGAGATCGTCGACCGCAGCCGGCCTGTCGATTCCGGCCGGACGGTTCTTGTCCTCGAGCGACGGCTTTGCGGGCCTGGCTGTCGGCGCCTTGACGGCCGGGGCCACGGGGGCCTTGGCCGCTGGCGCCTTGAATTCCGGAGCGATGAAGGCAGCTGCCGGCGTGGAGGTGGTCTTCGGGCCATTACGCTGCTTGGCGACCTTCTCGACTTCAGGCGCCGCGGTGTTGGCGTTGGCGGCCGAATGCAGGGGCGCCGGGACGCTCGCCGCTTTTTCCGCCGCCGGTGCAACCTTGGCCCTGGAGGGCGACTTCAACGCCGAGCTGGTTTCCGGCGCATCGGTTTTCGGCTTGCCGGCGTTGGATGGCGCCACCGGGGCGGCCGCTGCAGGAGCGGCAGGCGCCGGAACAGGCGCTGCAATGATCGCGTCGGGCGCCGCGTGGGCAGCCTTGCTCGCCGCCCTGGCTTCCTTGTCGCGCGTCGCTTTGAGGATCGCCTTTTCGCTCTTCAGCGTCGTCAGGCCAGGCGCCGGCTCCGAGCCGGTTCTGCCATTTTGCGGTCCCGTGGGAACCGAGGCGCCCTTGCCTGCATCATAAAGATCGATGATTTCGGCCAGCCGCTCAGGCGTCAGATCCTCGAACGTGTCCTTGAAGACCATCACCATCGGCGCGTTGACGCAGGCGCCGAGGCATTCGACCTCCTCCCACGACAGCGTGCCCTTGTCGTTGGTGTGGAACTGGTCGTGATGGATTTTCGAGCGGCACACATCCATCAGCGCTTCCGAGCCGCGCAGCATGCAGGGCGTGGTGCCGCAGACCTGGATATGCGCGCGCGTGCCGACCGGATTGAGCTGGTACTGCGTGTAGAAGGTCGCGACTTCGAGCCCGCGAATGCGCGGCATGCCGAGCATGTCCGAAATCGTCTCGATCGCCGCCTTGGTGACCCAGCCTTCCTGCTCCTGCGCAATCATCAGCAAGGGAATGATCGCCGACTGCTCGCGGCCCTTCGGATATTTCTTGATCCATTGCTTCGCAACCGCCGCATTCGCCCGGTTGAAGGCGAAGGTGGCTGGCTGGACGCTTGCTTCTGCGAGACGGCGGACTGACATTTAGCGATCGACCTCACCAAACACGATGTCGAGGGAACCCAGGACGGCAGTGACGTCGGCCAGCATGTGGCCACGGCAGAGGAAATCCATGGCTTGCAGATGCGCGAAGCCGGGCGCGCGCAGCTTGCAGCGGTAGGGCTTGTTGGTGCCGTCGGAGACGAGATAGACGCCGAACTCGCCCTTCGGCGCCTCGACCGCGGCATAGACCTCGCCGGCCGGCACGCGATAGCCCTCGGTGTAGAGCTTGAAATGATGGATCAGCGCTTCCATCGAGCGCTTCATCGCCTGGCGCTTGGGCGGCACCACCTTGCCGTCGAGGTTCGACACCGGCCCGGTGCTCTCCTTGCCGAGCAGAAGGTCGACGCACTGACGCATGATCTTGGCTGACTGACGCATTTCTTCCATGCGCACGAGATAACGGTCGTAGCAGTCGCCGTTCTTGCCGATCGGGATGTCGAAATCCATCTCGGAATAGCATTCATAGGGCTGCGACTTGCGCAAATCCCAGGCAGCACCCGAGCCGCGCACCATGACGCCGGAAAAACCCCAGGCCCAGGCGTCGGCAAGCGACACGATACCGATATCGACATTGCGTTGCTTGAAGATGCGGTTGCCGGTAAGCAGCCTGTCGAGGTCGTCAAGCGACTTCAGGAACGGGTCGATCCACTTGCCGATGTCCTCGACCAGCTTCGCCGGCAGATCCTGGTGCACACCGCCCGGACGGAAATAGGCCGCGTGCATGCGCGAACCGGAAGCGCGCTCATAAAACACCATCAGCTTTTCGCGTTCGACGAAACCCCACAGCGGCGGCGTCAGCGCGCCGATATCCAGCGCCTGCGTCGTCACATTGAGGATGTGCGACATGATGCGGCTGAGCTCGGAATAGAGCACGCGGATCAACTGGCCGCGCTTCGGCACTTCGATGCCGAGCAACCGCTCGGTGGCGAGCGCGAAGGCATGCTCCTGGTTCATCGGTGCGCAATAGTCGAGCCGGTCGAGATAGGGCACTGCCTGAAGATAGGTCTTGTGCTCGATCAGCTTTTCGGTGCCGCGATGCAGCAAGCCGATATGCGGATCGACGCGGTCGACCACCTCGCCGTCAAGCTCCAGCACAAGACGCAAAACACCGTGTGCCGCAGGGTGCTGCGGTCCGAAGTTGATGTTGAAGTTGCGGACGGAGTGCTCGGTCATGCTAGATTCCAAGCCTTTCCTTGGCTGACGGCGTCAGTTCCATGAAGCGGACCGTCTGCGGCCCGGCCACATATTCTTTTGCTCTCTGCTCGCATTGCTCAATGGTCTCGTTGGAAGGCTGGAGATCGGCCAGCTCTCCAGCATCGCGCAAGGCGTTCAAAATCTGGTCCAATTCAATCTGCATCGCAGGCTTGATACGAAATATCGTCGGGCAGTTCTTCACCGTGTCGTTCGCCACGACAGCTCGCGCCGCCGAATAGCAATCCACTCCAGCTACTTTGCAGTCTTTCGCAAAAGCATTCTGCAAGCCGGCACAGCAAAACAGGCTTAGTAGCGCTACGCGGATCATCGCCACGCCGCCGCCCCTACTGTTTCGCCTTCTCATCGCCCGGCAGGACGTAGTCCGTCCCTTCCCATGGCGAGAGAAAATCGAAGTTCCTGAATTCCTGCTTCAATTCCACCGGCTCGTAGATCACGCGCTTGGCTTCGTCGTCGTAGCGCACCTCGACGAAACCTGTCAGCGGGAAGTCCTTGCGCAGGGGATGGCCCTCGAAGCCGTAATCCGTGAGGATGCGGCGCAGGTCCGGATGGCCGGAGAACAGCACGCCATAGAGATCGTAGGCTTCGCGCTCATACCAGTCGGCGCCGGGATAGACAGCGGTGAGCGACGGCACCAGCGTCTCTTCGTCGGCCTGCACCTTGATGCGGATGCGCAAATTCTGCTTCGGCGACAGCAGATGATAGACGACATCGAAACGCTTGACGCGCGACGGGTAGTCGGCGCCGCAGATATCGATGATCGAAATGAACTGGCAGCCCGAATCGTCACGCAGGAAGCTTGTCACCTCGATCAGATTGTCTGTAGCAACCGAGATCGTCAGTTCGCCATAGGCAAGCACTGCATCGGTGACGCGGCCCGGCAGCTTTTCGCCGAGATAGGTCGACAGTTCGCTCAGGGATGCGGCCATGGGTCTACCGTTCGATCGTGCCGGTGCGGCGGATCTTCTTCTGCAGGAGAAGAATGCCGTAGAGCAGCGCTTCGGCGCTTGGCGGGCAGCCGGGCACATAGATGTCGACCGGCACGATGCGGTCGCAGCCGCGCACCACCGAATAGGAATAGTGATAATAGCCGCCGCCATTGGCGCAGGAGCCCATCGAGATGACGTAGCGCGGCTCCGGCATCTGGTCGTAGACCTTGCGCAAAGCCGGGGCCATCTTGTTGGTCAGCGTTCCCGCCACGATCATGATGTCGGACTGGCGCGGCGACGCGCGAGGAGCCACGCCAAACCTTTCAGAATCATAGCGCGGCATCGAGGTGTGGATCATCTCGACGGCGCAGCAGGCGAGACCGAAGGTCATGAACATCAGCGAGCCGCTGCGTGCCCAGGTGATCAGCGCCTCGGTCGAGGTGACCAGAAAACCCTTGTCGGCCAGTTCATTGTTGATCTCGAGGAAGAACGGATCGTCGGAACCGACCGGACGTCCGGTATTGGGGTCGATCAGGCCTTTGGGCTTCGGCGCGACGAGCGTTCCGGAACTGTCGTTCAATCCCATTCCAGCGCTCCTTTTTTCCACTCATAGGCAAAGCCGATGGTCAGCACCGCCAAAAACACCATCATCGACCAGAAACCGAGCATGCCGATCTTCGAGAACGACACCGCCCACGGAAACAGGAAGGCCACTTCCAGATCGAAGATGATGAACAGGATCGACACCAGGTAGAAGCGGATGTCGAATTTCATCCGGGCATCGTCGAACGAGTTGAACCCGCACTCGTAGGCGGAAAGCTTCTCCGGATCGGGATTGCGATAAGCCACCAGAAACGGCGCGATGATAAGCGCCAGGCCTACAACCGCGGCCACGGCGATGAAGAGGACGATGGGCAGGTATGAACTGAGGAGTACGTTCATGCTCGGCTTTCCGTTGGCGGCCAATCCACTCTGATTACAGCAACCAACCCTAATGCGGAAGCGCGACAGTTTAACCGCTGAACCGTTTTAGGTGCCTTTGCTGCAACGCGGCGAGGGTTAGCGCACGGCTTTCAGCGAAGCAAGTCAAACCTTGTTCAAAAGACAGTGCTGGACGGCAGGCCGGGAAAAACTGGTCCGATCTCCTCCTGTTTGATTTCCTTCATCTTTAACTCCACTTTTGTCTCCTGACACATCTCCCGCCATTTGCCTGCTAGCATCACCGGAATCGCCGGCTAAAGTCGGGAAAATGGTTCGAGGCAAGACACTTTGACGAAGGACAAAATCTCACTCCCGACGGCCAGGCGCATCGCGCTCGCCGCGCAAGGATTTCTCGACCCGCGACCGGGCGGCATACCGGACCGCCGTCACCTCGCCCGCGTGCTCTCGCGCACCGGCCTTCTGCAGATCGATTCCGTCAGCGCCGTGGTGCGCGCCCACTATATGCCGCTCTATTCGCGGCTTGGCCCCTACCCGCTCGCCCTGCTCAACAATGCCGCAATCACCCGCAAGCGCACCGTGTTCGAGTACTGGGCGCATGAGGCCTCGTTCCTGCCGGTCGAGACCTACCCGCTGATGCGCTGGCGCATGCAGCGGGCCGAGCAAGGCGACGAAATGTATCTCGGCCTCGCCAAATGGGGCCGCGAGCACGCCGCCTATATCGAAGAGATCTACCGCGCGGTCGCCGAGCGCGGCCCGATTGCCGCTTCGGCACTGGAAGGCCAGAAAGGTTCGGGCGGCTGGTGGGGCTGGAGCCACGCCAAGCACGCCTTCGAATGGCTGTTCTGGGCCGGACGCATCACCACGGCGCACCGCCGTGGCTTCGAGCGTTTCTACGACCTGCCCGAGCGCGTGCTGCCGCAGGCGATCCTCGATCTGCCGGTGCCGGCGGCCGAGGACGCGCACCGCGAATTGCTGCGCATTTCCGCCCGCGCCCACGGCATCGCGACGTCGGGTGACCTGCGCGATTATTTCCGCTTGTCGCCGGCCGACATGAAGGGCCGGCTGGAGGAACTGGTCGAGATGGGCGAGTTGCTGCCGGTAAACGTCGAAGGCTGGGACAAGCCGGCTTACCTCTATAAGGACGCCCGTCTGCCGCGAAAGATCGAGGCCCGCGCGCTACTGGCGCCCTTCGATCCGGTGGTCTTCGAGCGCTCGCGCACCGAGCGCCTGTTCGATTTCCACTACCGCATCGAGATCTACACGCCGGCCGAAAAGCGCCAATATGGCTACTACGTGCTGCCCTTCCTGCTCGGCGACCGGATCGTCGCCCGCGTCGATCTCAAGGCCGACCGGCCTGCGAGTGTCTTACGCGTCCACGCCGCCTACGCCGAAGCAGGCGCACCGCCTGAGACCACCGCACAGCTTTTCGAGGAACTAAAGGAGATGCAGGGCTGGCTTGGACTTGAGCGCATGGAAGTGACGCCCGCCGGCGATTTGGGGCCGGCATTGGCTAGCGAGAGAGATGGCCAACCCTTGCAGCGTCTGTCATAGACGCCTCAATAAGCCTCGTAGGTTGTGCAATGGCATCGGACAAAGTGCTCGACATGATCCATGGCGCCCTCATTGCGCATGGAATAGATGCAGTCCGCAGAGATAGGGACGTCATGCTCCAATCGAAGCAGCTTCGGTTTGAGGCTGAGGTGTTCGAGACGAGTTCTGACCGGCTGGTCCTGGAAATCTACATTTTTTCTCCGCTGCTTGATGTTCAGCCGGTCATTGAATCCTTTGCTGGCTTCGGCGACACGCGCGAACAGGAACTGAACCAGGCGTTTGAAAAGTTTCTCCGTGGTGTTTTCCATGTGGCCATTGAGGGACTGGCCGATCACGTCTGCGAGAACATGCAGGCCGAAATAGAGCTTTGGCAGCGAAGCAGCGCCAGTTGGAAGATCTGGCGAAAAGATGCCCGCTGGAAAATCTATAGCGGCCCGGTCATTTCCCAGGCCACAACCGAGCTATGCTCGCTGACACCAGGCTATCCAGCATTCTACGCCAAGCTGGAAAAGCTGTTCACAGCTTCGGTACCCCCCGGAAGCCATTTTGTCCGGACCTTTCTGGCAGGCTTGAAGGGCACGCTGATTAGTGCCGAAGTCCTTCTGGACAACGCGGTTTGGCATGAGGGACAGAATCTGGCTGTCGGTCATGACTGGCACTATGGCGATGGCTATCAAGCTATCCGACAGGTCATCCTGGCACTGCCGGAAGCCGGGACATGACAGCCCCTGCCGACATCGCCATGTCGTAGCCGTGCGTTGACACCGCCGCCCGCAAAAGCCTAAATCCGCTGCAGACGGTCCCCTGCCCGCAACGGCAAGGGCCAAGAGGGAATGCGGTGCGGGATTTCGGTCCCAAATCCGCGGCTGTCCCCGCAACTGTAAGCGACGAGCCAAGGCCGAAAGCCACTGGGTAACACCGGGAAGGCGGCTAACCAAGGCGACGACCCGCGAGCCAGGAGACCTGCCGTCTGAGACAAAGTATCCGATCGCCTGGCGGGTTTCCGGGCAAGGAGCACGGTTTTTGGACCAGAACAGCAGTTTTTCGGCTGGCACAGCGGACATTGCGTCCGGGGACAACGACGCCCTGACCGGCGTGACCGTCATCGTCTGCGCCTCCTGCCGCGATGAGACCGGTTCCGACGCCCATCCGCGCGCCGGCGAATTGCTGGCTGAGGACACACGCCGCGCCGCTGCCGGCGATATCCGGGTCCGCACCGCCGAATGTCTCGGCAATTGCAAGCGCCGCCTCAGCGCCGCGATCCTGCGCGATGGCTGCTGGAGCTATGTCTTCGGCGATCTGACCGCAACCAGCGGCGCCGACCTCGTTACCGGCGCAAAGCTCTTCGCGACTTCGGCCGACGGCCTCATCCCGTGGCGCGGCCGGCCCGATAGCCTCAAGCGCGGCCTCGTTGCCCGCATCCCACCCCTCGACATGCTGAAGGACTGACGATGAACGCTTCAAACCCGGCCGCCAACCTCTCCCGTGTTCCCTGCACTGTCGTTACAGGCTTCCTCGGCGCCGGCAAGACGACGCTGGTCCGCCATCTCCTGGAAAATGCCGGCGGCAAGCGCACCGCCATCATCGTCAACGAGTTCGGTGACATCGGCATCGACGGGGAAATCCTGAAAGGCTGCGGCATCGACACCTGCCCCGAGGAAAACATCGTCGAACTGGCCAATGGCTGCATCTGCTGTACAGTCGCCGACGATTTCGTGCCCGCCCTCGACAAGATCCTCGCGCTGACACCGAAGGTTGACCACATCCTGATCGAGACTTCGGGCCTGGCTCTGCCCAAGCCCCTGGTCCAGGCGTTCCAGTGGCCGAGCGTGAAGAGCCGGGTAACCGTCGACGGTGTCATCGCCGTGGTAGACGGCCCGGCGCTGGCCGAAGGCCGCGTCGCCAACGACATGGACGCTTTGCAGGCACAGCGCGCTCAGGACGAGACGCTCGACCATGACGATCCTGTCGAAGAAGTGTTCGAGGACCAGATCGCCTGCGCCGATTTGATCATCCTGTCGAAAAGCGATTTGATGGACGCCGCCGGTTCTGCCCGCGCCAACGCCATCATCAATGAACATTCCGCCCGCGCCGTGAAGATCGTGCCGACCGGGCATGGCAAGGTCGACCCGTCGGTGCTGCTTGGCCTCGGTCTCGCCGTCGAAGACGACATCGAGAACCGCAAGTCGCATCACGACGGCGCTTTCGATCATGAGCATGACGATTTCGACACCTTCATCGTCGACATCCCCTCGATCGCCAATCCCGACGACCTGGCCAAGCGCGTCGCCACCGCCGCCGAACAGGAAAACGTGTTGCGTGTAAAAGGCTTCGTCGATGTCGGCGGCAAGCCGATGCGGCTTTTGCTGCAGGCCGTCGGCCCACGCGTCAACCATTACTATGACCGCGCCTGGACGGCAGAGGACGATCGCCGCTCGCGTCTCGTCGTCATTGGCCTGAAGGGGCTGAACCGTCCGGCGATCGAGCGTATACTCGCCGGTTGATCTCAGGCACGAGCCGCGATGCACATACTCACCACGACCTCCGCCTCGCTCGACGACCTCGCCGAGCCGGTTGATCTCCGGCAGACGCCGGCGGATATCGTGGCGCTGTCCTTCACCGACAGCGACCTCGCCGGCCTCGCGGCGGCCTGGAAGGCCGATGCCGCCCGCCTGCCGTCGATGCGGCTGGCGGCGTTGCGCGACCTGCGTCATCCCATGTCCGTGGACCTCTGGATCGACAGCGTCGCCCGCCAGGCCAAGGTGATCTTGGTGCGCATCCTCGGCGGCTATGACTGGTGGCGCTATGGCTGCGACCAACTCGCGGTGACTGCTCGCGAACGTGGCATCAAGCTGGCGCTGCTGCCTGGTGAAAGCCATGACGAGGACCTCAGGCTGATCGAAGCCTCGACGCTGCCCCGGGCGGAGTTGGACGGCCTGCTTGGTTATTTCCGCGAGGGCGGACCGGAGAATATGGTAGCGCTGATGCAGCGGCTGGCGGGGTTGGCTGGGCAGGATGCGGCGGCGGCTGAGCCGGTCAGCGTGCCGAAAGCCGGGTTTTATGAGCCTTGCTGCGGCGTGGTCGAATTTGCCGATGTCGGCGTTCCGTCACACCCCCCTCTGTCCTACCGGACATCTCCCCCTCAAGGGGGGAGATCAGCCGTCACCAAAGCCGGCTCCTCTTCGGCCCCGTTGAACAGGAAGCTGTCTGGGTCATCTAAGATTGGCGAAACCGTTGACGACAGCTCAATCTCCCCCCTTGAGGGGGAGATGTCCGGCAGGACAGAGGGGGGTGTGACAGAACTCCACGCTGATAACCCCATCGTCCCCATCCTCTTCTACCGCTCGATGCTGCTGGCAGCCGACGTCGCCCCCATCGACGCGCTTTTTGATGCACTGCGCCAACGCGGCATGCGCCCGGTCCCGATCTTCGTCTCCAGCCTGAAGGACCCGACGTCGCTGGCCTTCGTCGAGACCGCGCTCGCCTCGCTCAACCCCGCCGCCATGATCACTTCAACCGCCTTCGCATCCGGCGCCGAACCCGGCGTCCAAACCCTGTTCGACCGGGCCTGCGTGCCGGTCTTCCAGGTCATCGTCGCCACCACCCGCCGCGACGTCTGGGACAACAACCAGCGCGGCCTGGCGCCGGCCGACCTTGCCATGCATGTCGTGCTGCCCGAACTCGACGGCCGCATCCTGGCCGGCGCGATTTCCTTCAAGGGCGAGAGCGAAACCAACCCGGCACTCGGCCACCGCGCCTTAGCGAACCGCCCGGAACCGGATCGCGTGGCGCAAGTGGCGGAGCGTGTCGCGGCGTTCATCAAGCTGCAGCAGACGCCCCGCGCGACGCGTAAGTTGGCGATCCTCATTCCGGACTATCCGAGCGCGCCCGGCCGCACTGGCTATGCAGTGGGCCTGGATGTGCCGTCCAGCGTGCTGGCCATGCTGCATGACCTGAAGGAGCAGGGCTATCGGGTTGAAGGGATTCCGCAAACGCCGCGTGAGTTGCTGGACGCGTTGGAGCGGAGAGGCGATGGGCTGGGGTTGGAGGAGTATCTGGACTTCTCAAAGGATTTGCCGGCTGACGCACTGGCTGCAGTCGAGGCGGCATGGGGCGCCCCTTCACCCTCCCCCTTGTGGGGAGGGTCGGTTCGCGACATTCGCGAAGCGGATGGCGCGAAACGGGGTGGGGGTAGCGGTGCACCACCCCCACCCGGCCCTGCGGGCCACCCTCCCCACAAGGGGGAGGGTAAGAGCGGCTTCCCCTTCCGCGCCGCCACCTTCGGCAACATCACTGTCGCTCTCGCCCCCGACCGTGGCCGCTCGGCCGACCGGCGCGCCGATTACCACGACCCGACGCTCCCTCCCCGCCACAACCTCATCGCCTTCGGCCTGTGGCTGCGCAAATCGCTCCGCATCCATGCTCTCATCCATGTCGGCGCTCATGGCACGCTGGAATGGCTGCCCGGCAAGACGGTAGCGCTCTCACAAAACTGCTTCCCCGAGATCGTCACCGGCTCGCTGCCCGTCATCTATCCCTTCATCGTCTCCAATCCCGGCGAGGCGGCGCAAGCCAAGCGGCGCATAGCAGCCGTCACGCTTGGCCATCTGCCGCCACCACTGGCAGCTGCTGGCCTTGATGAAGAGCAGCACAAGCTCGAGCGCCTCGTCGACGAATACGCCCAGGCCGACGGCCTCGACCGCCGCCGGCGCGATCGTCTGGCCAAGCTGATCGTCGACACCGCGCAGAAGACCGGCATCGCCTCCGAAGCCGGCGTCGCCGGAACCGATGCGCCCGACGAGGCGCTGCGCCGCATCGACGCCTGGCTCTGCGACCTCAAGGATTTCGCCATCAAGGACGGCCTGCACATCTATGGCCGCGCTCCCGACGACGAGCCCGACGCCATGCGCGTGCAAAGCGCGGAGGCCGAGAAAGCAGCACTTCTTGCCGCGCTCGACGGCCGTCACATCAAGGCGGGTCCGGCGGGCGCACCGGCGCGTGGCCGCTCCGACGTGCTGCCCACCGGCCGCAACCTGTTCACCTCCGACCCGCGCACCATGCCGACTCCGACCGCCTACGATCTGGGAAAGGCGGCGGCAGAAGAAGTCGTGCGCGGCTATATGCAGTCGCATGGCGACTGGCCGCGCTCGCTGGTCATCGACCTCTGGGGCTCGGCCTCGCTGCGCACCGGCGGCGAGGAGATCGCGCAAGGCCTGGCGCTGATGGGCTGCCGGCCGCAATGGGATTCGGCCACCGGCCGCATCACCGGCATCGAAGTGCTGCCGCCGGCCACGCTCGGCCGTCCGCGCGTCGATGTCACCTGGCGGATTTCGGGTCTGTTCCGCGACATGTTCCCGACCCAGATCGCGCTGATCGACGCCGCTGCCAACGCCGTTGCCGCGCGCGACGAGGACGATTCGGAAAACCCGCTCGCCGCCAGAACCCGTGCCGATGGCAAGATCGGCCCGCGCATCTTCGGCACCTCGCCCGGCACCTACGGTGCCGGCGTCGAGGACCTGCTGTCCAGTGGCGACTGGGCCGCGCGCGAAGAGATCGGCCGCGCCTATCTCGATGCGACGTCGCATGCCTATGGCGGCGCCAAGAGCGAAGGCATCGCTTCCCCCGGTGCCTTCGAGACCCGCGTCGCCGAGGCCGATCTTCTCGTCCACACCGGTGACGACCCCGGCCGCGATATACTTGAAGGCTCCGCCGACGTCGCTTTCATCGGCGGTTTTTCGGCGGCGCTGGCGGCACTGGGCCGCAATGCCGACGTGATCGTGCTCGACACCACGGATCCGCAGAAGCCCAAGCCGCGCTCGGTCGGCGAGGCTGTGTCGCGCGTGGTGCGCGCCCGCGCCGTTAATGCGCGCTTTATAGCCGCCCAGATGCGGCATGGTCCGCGCGGCGCTTCCGAGTTTGCCGAAACTGTCGACCGCCTCATCGGCTTTGCCGAAACCACGCACGCCATTTCGGGCGCGTTGATCGAGGCCGTGCATGACGCCTATGTCGGCGATCCCGATGTCCGCGCCTTCATCCTGCGTGAAAATCCGGCCGCTGCCAAAGTCATCGCCGAGCGCTTCCTGTCGGCGCGCCGGCGCGGTCTCTGGCATCCCTTGCGCAACTCGGTCGACGACGATCTCGCGGCGCTGATCGCCGAGGCCGAGGCGCTCGGGGTTGCGGCATGAACGCCTTTTCAAGGCGCGGCGCCTGCCCGGCTCTGTCAGCGCCGATGCAGACCGGCGATGGCCTGCTGGTGCGGCTCAACCCGGTTGCTGGAGGGCTTTCCCCCAAGTCGCTGATCGGACTCTGCGAATCCGCCTTGAAGCGCGGCAACGGCATCATGGAAGTGACCGCGCGCGGCAGCCTGCAGATACGCGGGCTGACGGCGGAAAGCGCAGCGCTGCTG
Organism: Mesorhizobium sp. M0659; assembly: GCF_040320605.1. Taxonomy (NCBI): domain Bacteria; kingdom Pseudomonadati; phylum Pseudomonadota; class Alphaproteobacteria; order Hyphomicrobiales; family Phyllobacteriaceae; genus Mesorhizobium; species Mesorhizobium sp. M0659. Next base: position 26,746 of record NZ_JAMYPY010000008.1, on the reverse strand, counting down.
GCGGCGGAGGTGGATGCGCTGGGCATCGCCGTGCGCACCGGCGTGCCGGTCGAGACCGGGCCGCTGGCCGGCATCGATCCGCGGGAGATTGCCGATCCGCGAGCTTTGGCTGAGCGGATCAGGATGGCGGTTGAGGAGGCTGGGCTGACGCCAAGGCTGGGACCGAAGGTTTCGGTGGTTGTCGACGGCGGCGGGCAGTTGACGATGGATGCGGTGACGGCCGATGTCAGGCTGAAGGCGGTGCGGGTGGGCGGCAACGTTATGTGGGCTTTGTCTGTTGCCGGCGACGGTCAAAGCGCGAGGCCGCTTGCGACGGCCGATGAGGATGCAGCGCGCGATATTGCGGTTGCTGTGCTGAGGATGGTTGCCGAGAAGGGGCGTGACGCACATCCTCGGGATTTGTCGGAGAGGCAATTGGCCTCTCTCGCAAGCTGGCATTCCTTCGCGCCCCCCTCTGTCCTGCCGGACATCTCCCCCTCAAGGGGGGAGATCAGCAGGGTCGCCGGCGGCTCTCCACTTTCGACGCTGAAAATTGGCGAAATCGCCCACGAAGACGCAATCTCCCCCCTTGAGGGGGAGATGTCCGGCAGGACAGAGGGGGGTGTGCAGGATCGCCGGCCTATCGGTCTTTTCCCCTTATCCAACGACACCACCGCTCTCGGCATAGCCCTCCCCTATGGCAGCATGCCGGCCGAAAAACTCATCGCCCTCGCCCAAAGCGCCCTGTCCCTCGGCGTCGCCGAAATCCGCCTCGCCCCCGGCCGCGCCTTGCTGTTCCTCGGCCAACCATCGTCCGCAAACCACCCCCTGCGAGCCACCGCCGCCGCCCTCGGCTTCGTCACCATCGCCGCCGACCCGCGCACCCGCATCGCCGCCTGCCCCGGCACCCCTGCGTGTGCCTCCGGCCGCATCGCCACGCGCGACATCGCCGAGACAATCGCCGCCGAAAACGCTGATATCCTCGACTTCACACTGCACATTTCCGGCTGCGCCAAGGGCTGCGCTCACCCCGGCTCTGCCGCGCTAACAATCGTCGGTGGCGAAAACGGAGCCGGACTTGTCGTGAACGCGACGGCAAAGGCCCTTCCTGCGGGCTACAGGCCAGGCTATGACGCCGCACGCGGCGTCAGTCGCGTCGCGGCGATGGTCCGCAGCGCACGATTTCAGGGCGAAACCGCCGCCGCCTGCCTGACAAGGCTCGGGCCGGCGGCAATCGCCGAAAGCTACCGACAGGAATAAGCATGGCCGCCTACGACTACATCCATGACGGCAACGCCATCTATGAGCGCTCTTTTGCCATCATCCGCGCCGAGGCCGACCTGTCCCGGTTCTCCGAGGCGGAAGCCGACGTCGCCATCCGCATGATCCATGCCTGCGGCCAGGTCGAAGCATCAAGTCATTTTGTCTTCTCCAGCGATTTCGTCGCCGCCGCCCGCAGCGCTTTGGCGGCCGGCGCGCCGATCTTCTGCGATGCCGAAATGGTCTCGCATGGCGTCACCCGCGCCAGGCTGCCGGCCGGCAATGAGGTGATCTGCACCTTGCGCGACCCGCGCACGCACGACATCGCCAAGCAGATCGGCAACACCCGCTCGGCCGCCGCGATCGACCTCTGGGGCGAACGCATGGCCGGTTCGGTCGTGGCCATCGGCAATGCGCCGACAGCGCTCTTCTATCTCCTGGAAAAGCTGCGCGATGGCGCGCCGAAACCGGCCGCCATCATCGGCATGCCGGTCGGCTTCGTCGGTGCCGCCGAATCCAAGGATGCGCTGGCTGAAAACTCCTACGGCGTACCCTACGCCATCGTGCGCGGCAGGCTTGGCGGCAGCGCCATGACCGCAGCCGCGCTCAATTCGCTGGCGAGGCCCGGCCTGTGAACGCAGCCGTCAAAGAAGATCTGGCAAAAGGCCGTCTTGTCGGCGTCGGCACGGGGCCTGGCGACCCCGAGCTGCTGACGCTGAAGGCCGCGCGCGTTCTGGCCGAGGCCGATGTAGTCGCCTACTTCGCCAAGCGCGGCAACAACAGCAACGCGCGCGCCATCGTCGAGGCGCGCTTCCGGCCGGATATGCTGGAACTGCCGCTGCTCTACCCCGTCACCACCGAGATCGACAAGGATCACGACGACTACCGTTCGCAGATCACCGATTTCTACGAGGAGTCGGCCGAGAAGGTCGCCGAACACCTCGAAGCCGGCCGCATGGTCGCCGTGCTCTCCGAAGGCGACCCGCTGTTCTACGGCTCCTACATGCACCTGCATGTCCGGCTGGCACACCGCTTCCCGACCGAAGTCATCCCCGGCGTCACCGCCATGTCGGGCTGCTGGTCGCAGACCGGCGTGCCTATCGTCCAGGGCGACGATGTGCTGACGGTTTTGCCCGGCACGATGAGCGAATTCGAACTGACACGCCGTCTCGCCGACACCGATGCCGCCGTCATCATGAAGGTCGGCCGCAACCTGCCCAAGATCAGGCGGGCGCTGGAAGCCACCGGCAAACTGACCCGCGCCGTCTATGTCGAGCGCGGCACCATGGCCGGCAGCGTTTCGTTGAAGCTCGCCGACAAGCCGGACGACAAGGCCCCCTATTTCGCCATCGTGCTGGTCGCCGGCTGGTCCGGCCGGCCTGGCGTTATGGGAGGCACGCCGTGAGCGGCCGGCTCACCGTCATCGGCCTTGGGCCCGGCAATGCCGACCAGGTGACGCCGCAAGCCAGCCGCGCCGTCGCCGAGGCAAAGTTCTTCTATGGTTACAAGCCGTATCTCGACCGGCTTGATCTTCGCCCGGATCAAACCCGCGTCGCCTCGGATAATCGCGAGGAACTCGCCCGCTCCAAGGACGCGCTGGTAAAGGCGGCGGACGGCCATGACGTCGCCGTCGTCTCCGGCGGCGATCCCGGCGTGTTCGCCATGGCGGCCGCCGTCTGCGAGGCGATCGAGGCCGGTCCGGCCGAATGGCGCACCGTCGATGTCACTGTCGTGCCCGGCGTCACCGCCATGCTGGCGGTTGCCGCCCGCATCGGCGCGCCGCTCGGCCATGATTTCTGCGCCATCTCGCTGTCCGACAATCTGAAGCCGTGGGACTTGATCGAACTGCGCCTCCTGGCGGCGGCCGGCGCCGGCTTCGTTATCGCGCTCTACAACCCGATCAGCAAGGCGCGCCCTTGGCAGCTCGGCCGTGCCTTCGAATGCCTGGCCGCCATCCTGCCCGGCACCACGCCGGTCATCTTCGGCCGCGCCGCCGGCCGCCCGGACGAGCGCATCGAGGTCTTTTTGCTGGCCGATGTCGACGCGCAAAAAGCCGACATGGCGACCTGCATCATCATCGGTTCGCCGGAGACACGGATCATCAAGCGCGGTGACAAACCGGCGCTGGTCTACACACCGCGTTCCGCGACGGGGTCGAGACCATGATCGATCATCGCGGCCAATGCTTCGACAGTTTCGGCCGACGGCACCTCCGGCAGGATGGGCCTGCGCACCATCACCACCTCGATACCGAGCGCCCGCGCCGCCGCGATCTTGCCGTAGGTGGCCTCGCCGCCGCTGTTCTTGGATACGACGACATCGATGCGGTGCTCCTCGAGCAGCGCGCGTTCATCCGCCTCGCGAAACGGCCCACGCGCCAGCAGGTAGGTCGCATCCGGCACCGCCAGTTTCGGCTCGACCGGATCGACGCTGCGGACAAGGTAATGATGCTGCGGCGCCGCCTCGAAAGCCGCGACCTCCTGCCGGCCGAGCGCCAGGAAGGCACGGCGCGGCGGCGATCCAAGCGCGTGCACCGCATCGCCTGTCGTATCGACCTGCGTCCAGCGGTCGCCGTCGACAGGCTTCCAGCCGGGACGGCGCAGCGCCAGGATCGGCACACCGGTCAGGCGCGAGGCTTGCGCCGCATTGGCGGAAATTCGCGCGGCATAGGGATGCGTCGCGTCGATCAGCAGATCGGTTCGCGTCTCCTTGAGATAGGCCGCCAGCCCGTCGGCGCCGCCAAAGCCGCCGCTGCGCACCGGCACGCCTTGCGCGACCGGGCTTTCGGTACGGCCGGCCAGCGACAGGGTGACGAGGAAATCTTCCACCAGTTTTCCGGCCAATTGGCGCGCTTCTGTCGTGCCGCCAAGGATCAGTATCTTCTTCATGAGCACCATGTTGAACAGCGTCGGCGCTGCCCCTCACCCCTACCCTCTCCCCGTGAAGAACGGGGAGAGGGAGGCGTCAGCGCCGGAGCTTCTCCCTTCTCCCCGTCACTACACGGGGAGGTGAGGAGTGGTCTGGCTGGCAGACGAAAAGTCAATTGCTTGACTTTTCGAACGACGAACGCCTCAGGCGGATGAGGGGCGGCGCGACATGTCAAAAAAACAGCCCACGCCAAAATGGCTTACAATCGTCGGCATCGGCGAGGACGGTTTAGCGAGTCTCGGCGACGAGGCCAAGCGGCAGATCGCTGACGCCGAGACCGTCTTCGGCGGCAAGCGGCATCTGGCGCTGGTGGCTTCGCTCATCAAGGGTGAGCAGCGCCCATGGCCGGTGCCCTTCGATGCCGGCATGGCAGACGTGCTGGCGCTGGCCGGCCGGCAGGTCTGCGTGCTCGCCTCCGGCGATCCGTTCTTCCATGGTGTCGGCGCTACGCTTGCCCGCAAGGTGAAGCCTGGGCAAATGCATGTTATCCCCGCGCCGTCAGCGACTTCGCTGGCCGCCGCACGGCTCGGCTGGGCGTTGCAGGACATCGAGACCGTCTCGCTGCATGGCCGCCCACTCGACCTGATCCGGCCGCTGCTGCAGCCCAGGGCGCGCATCCTGGCGCTGACATCAGACGGCGACGCACCAGCGACAATAGCGCGCCTGCTCGTCGAACTCGATTTCGGCGCTTCGCGGCTGACGGTTTTGGAAGCGCTGGGCGGACCGAACGAGAAGCTTCGCTCGGCACGTGCCGACGCTTTCGATCTCAGAGACATCAATCCACTCAACGTGCTGGCGCTTGAGCTTGAATCAGCACAAGAGGCCCGCATCCTGCCGCTGACCGTTGGCCGCGCCGACCATCTGTTCGAGCACGACGGCCAGATCACCAAGCACGACATCCGCGCCATGACGCTTGCGGCGCTGGCGCCGAGGCGTGGCGAATTGCTGTGGGACATCGGCGCCGGTTCCGGCTCCATCGGCATCGAATGGATGCTCGCCCATCCCTCGATGCGCGCCATCGCCATCGAGGCCAACAGCGACCGCGCCGCCCGCATCGTCCGCAACGCCGCGCATTGCGGCGTGCCCGGTCTTGTCGTGGTGGAAGGGTCGGCGCCCAAGGCACTGGCCGGGCTGGACACGCCGGATGCGATCTTCATCGGCGGAGGTGGCAGCGACGCCGGCGTACTGAACGCCGCCATCAAGACGCTGCGCGCCGGCGGCCGTCTGGTTGCCAATGCCGTCACGCTGGAGATGGAAAGCCTGCTTCTCGCGGAGCACATCAAGCGCGGCGGCGACCTTACCCGCATCACCATTTCCCGCGCTTCTCCTGTCGGTTCGATGCAGGCCTGGCGCCCGGCCATGCCGGTCACCCAGTGGAGCTGGGTGAAGCCATGATGGTGGCGGGCATCGGCAGCCGGAAGGGCGTGAGCGTCGAAGACGTGCTGGCGGCGATAGAAACGGCGCTCGAAGCGCACGGGCTGGCGACGACGGCGCTGTCGGCACTGGCGACTGCCTCGCTCAAGAAAGACGAAGAAGCGATCTCTGCCGCTGGCCGCACGCTCAACCTTCCCGTCATCATCGTTGATGACGCAGCACTTCAGGCCGTCTCGTCGGAGGCACTCAGCAAATCCGATCTCTCGCAGGATCTCGCCGGCACACCCTCCGTCTCAGAAGCCTCCGCCCTTGCCGTTGCCGGCCCCGGTGCGAAGCTGCTTGGTCCACGCACCGTGCTCGGCCCGGTCACCTGCGCCATCGCCATCAGCGGAGACGCGCCATGACCGTGCATTTCATCGGCGCCGGTCCCGGTGCCGCCGACCTCATCACACTGCGCGGCGCCAAGCTGCTGGCAAGCTGCCCGGTCTGTCTGCATGCCGGCTCGATCGTCGCGCCGGAATTGCTGCAGCACTGCGCGCCTGGCACAAAACTGATCGACACCGCGCCCATGTCGCTCGACGAGATCGAGGCCGCGTATCTGGAAGCCCATCAGGCCGGCCATGACATCGCCCGACTGCATTCCGGCGATCTCTCGGTGTGGAGTGCGGTTGCCGAGCAGATCCGCCGGCTGGAAAAGCACGGCATCCCCTACACGCTGACGCCGGGCGTTCCCTCTTTCGCCGCCGCAGCCGCAGCCCTTCGCCGCGAACTGACCATTCCCGAGGTGGCGCAAAGCCTGGTGCTGACCCGCGTCTCCGGCCGCGCCTCGAAAATGCCGCCGGGCGAAACGCTGGCCGGCTTCGGCCGCACCGGCGCGACGATGGCCATTCATCTCGCCATCCACGCCATCGACCGAGTCGTCGCCGAATTGTCGCCGCATTATGGCGGCGATTGCCCGGTGGCGATCGTCTTTCGCGCTTCATGGCCGGACGAGCGCGTGCTGACCGGCACGCTCGCCACGATCGAGGCACTGCTCGCCGCCGACCCGATGGAGCGCACGGCGATCATCTTCGTCGGCCGCTCGCTGGCAGCGGAAGGTTTTGGCGAGAGTTCATTGTACGACGCCCACTATCAGCGGCGTTTCCGGGGACGGACGGATTGTGAGCGGTAAAAGCGAAAACACCACGCTCGAACAGGCCCTTGCCCGGCTGAACTTCAAGCCGCGCCGGCTTGAGCCGGGCCATGTCTGGCTGGTCGGCGCCGGCCCCGGCGATCCCGGCTGCCTGACGCTGGAAGTGCTGGCGGCATTGGCCGAGGCCGACGCTGTGGTCTATGACGCGCTGGTCTCCTCTGACGTTGTCGCCGTTGCGGACAATGCCCAGCTGTTCTTTGCGGGAAAGCGCGGCGGCAGGCCGTCGATGAAGCAGGACGACATCACCGCTTTGCTGGTGCGGCTGGCGCGCGATGGCCGCCGCGTCATCAGGCTGAAGGGTGGCGATCCCTATATTTTCGGCCGTGGCGGCGAAGAGGCGCTGGCGCTGGCGCGCGAAAAAATCCCGTTCCGCGTCCTGCCCGGCCTGACATCGGGGCTGAGCGCGCTGGCCGCCACCGGCATTCCCGCAACCATGCGCGGCATCAACAAGGCGATCATCCTGGCGACAGGTCATGCCGCCGGCACAGATGACGATCTCGACTGGGGCGCGATCGCCCGCACCGGCCAGCCGGTGGTCATCTATATGGGCATGGCCAATCTGCCTGTTATCGCCGCGTCGCTGCTCGAAGGCGGGCTGGCGCCGTCGACGCCGGCGGCTGTCATCGTTTCGGCGACGACACCGCAGGAGCGGACCGTCGTCGCGACACTCGCCACCATTTCCGAAGCGGCCGCCGCGGCGGAATTGGCCTCGCCGGCCCTCATTGTCGTCGGCGGCATCGTCGCCATGCGCGCAGCACTGGCGGGTAACGCATGACCCGCGCCATCATCATCGGCGCGCCGCGTTCCGGCTCCGGCAAGACCAGCGTCACCATCGGCATTTTGCGCGCGCTCGCCCGGCGCGGCATCAAGGTGCGCGGCGCCAAGTCCGGCCCCGACTATATCGATCCGGGTTTTCATACCGCCGCCACTGGCCTGTCCGGCGTCAACCTGGACAGCTGGGCGATGTCGCCTGACCTGCTCAACGCGTTGGCCGGCAATGCCACCGAGGACGCCGATTTTATCTTCCTCGAAAGCGCCATGGGCCTGTTCGACGGCATCCCGGCCGGACAAGGCCGCACCGGCTCGGCCGCCGATCTGGCGCGGCTCTACCACCTGCCGGTGCTTTTGGTGCTCGACGTCTCGGGACAGTCGACGACGGCGGCCGCCGTCGCGAAGGGTTTTGCCACCTACGACCCGGATGTGCGCATGGCCGGAATCGTGCTCAACCGTCTCGGCAGCGAGCGCCACCGCAAGCTGTGCAGCGAGGCGATCGAAACGCTCGGCCTGCCGGTCGTCGGCGCCATCCTGCGCGATCCCACGCTCAATTTGCCGGAGCGCCATCTCGGCCTCGTCCAGGCCGGCGAATATGCCGACCTGATGACGCATCTCGACCGCCTCGCCGACATGGTCGAGAAATCCCTCGACCTTGACGCCATCATGGCGCTGGCCGCGCCGTTTTCGCCGGCATCAGGCAGTTTCGAACATGCCTTGCAGCCGCCCGGCCAACGAATCGCGCTCGCCGAAGACGCCGCCTTCACCTTCCTCTATCCGCACGTCGCCGCCCACTGGCGTCAGGCCGGCGCCGAGATCGTGCCGTTCTCGCCGCTAGCCGACGAAGCACCGGTGCAGAATTGCGATGTCTGCTGGCTGCCCGGCGGCTATCCCGAGCTCCACTCCGGCAGCCTCGCGGCGGCGACCAATTTCCGAGCTGGCATGGCCAGGTTTGCCGAGACCAAGCCGATCCATGGCGAGTGCGGCGGCTTCATGGTGCTGGGCGAAGCGCTGGAGGACGCGGCCGGCGAGACGCACGCCATGCTTGGCCTGCTCGGCCATTCCACCAGCTTTGCCAAGCGCAAGATGAACCTCGGCTACCGCGAGGCACGCCTGCGCGTCGCCTGTCCGCTGGGGCCGCAAGGCGCGCTGATCCGTGGCCATGAATTCCACTATGCGCAGATGATTGCGACCGGCAATGACGAGCCATTGGCCGATCTCGCCGACGGTCAGGGCAATCCGCTCGGCGCCTCCGGCTATCGCCGCGGCCATGTCAGCGGCACCTTCTTCCACGCCATTGCGAGGGGTGCATGACCTCCGTGCCCTCGCCCCGGCAAGCGCTCGACGACGTCGCGCTTTGCCTCGTCTTCTTCACCCGGCTGCCGCTGCCGGTCTTCGACCTTCGTGGCCGCAGCCTGGCCGATGCGATCTGGGCGGCGCCTGTCGCCGGCCTCGCGGTCGCTTTGGTCGGCGCCGTCGTCTACGCCATCGGGGTAAAGCTCGGTCTCGCCGCTGGGCCGGCGGCCGCACTTGCGCTTGCAGCAACCCTGCTCGCCACCGGCTGCCTGCATGAGGATGGGCTGTCGGATGTCGCAGATGGCTTTGGCGGCGGCAAGACGCGCGATAAAAAACTCGAGATCATGCGCGACAGCCGTATCGGCGCCTATGGCGCTTCGGCGCTTGGCCTGTCGATGCTCATTCGCTGGAGCGCGCTGTCGCAACTGGCCGATCCGACAAGCGTTCTCTTCGCGCTGATCGCCGCCCATGCCGCCTCGCGAGGCCTGCTCGGCGCGTTCATGCATCTGGCGCCGGCGGCGCGCAGTGACGGCCTGTCTGCCGGCGCCGGGACCGTCTCGACCCAGACAGCTGTTCTCGGCGCCGTGCTCGGGGCCATCCCGCTTCTGACTCTGGGGCTCGGCGGCGCCTTTGCCGCACTGATCCTGCTCGCTCTCGTGTTCAGCGCCTTGCGCGCGCTCTGCCTCAACCAGATTGGCGGCCACACCGGTGACACGATCGGCGCCCTGCAGCAGCTGGGCGAGATCACTGTCCTGCTCGTCGCTTCCGTTTCCCTGTCCTGATTCTTCCCCGGAGATTCCTTCCCCATGCCATTCAAATCATTCGACGAACTGCGCGCCGCCTGTCTCGATCTGCCTGCCGGCAGCGATACCGCCGCCAACGCCGTCGCCCGCCGCCAGGACACGCTGACCAAGCCTCAAGGCAGCCTGGGCCGGCTGGAAACTCTCGCCGCCTGGCTGGCGCGCTGGCAGGGTCGCGACATGCCGAAACTGGACCGCGTCAAAGTCTTCGTGTTCGCCGGCAACCACGGTGTGACGGCGCAAGGCGTTTCAGCCTTTCCCTCGGAAGTGACGGTGCAGATGGTGGCGAATTTCGCCGGCGGCGGCGCCGCCATCAACCAGCTTGCCCGCATCGCCGGCGCGGAACTCGACGTCATCCCGCTCGATCTCGATCATCCGACCGGCGACTTCACTGACGTGCCGGCAATGGACGAAAAAAACTTCCTCGCCGCCGTCTCGGCTGGCTATGACGCGGTGACGAAAGACCTCGACCTCGTCTGTTTCGGCGAGATGGGCATCGGCAACACCACGCCGGCGGCCGCCATCTCGACCGCCCTGTTCGGCGGCGGCGCTGAAAAATGGACCGGGCGCGGCACCGGCGTCGACGATGCCGGGCTGAAGCGCAAGGTCATCGCCATTGAATCCGGCCTCAAGCGCCATGCCGACGCGCTGTCCGACCCGCTGAAGATCGCCGCCGCCCTTGGCGGACGAGAACTCGCCGCCACCTTCGGCGCCACGCTCGCCGCCCGCCGCAACAATGTCCCGGTGCTGCTCGATGGCTTCGTCTGCACGGCCGCGGCAGCGCCCTTGGCGCGGCTGCACCCGTCTGGCCTCGCCCACACCATCGCCGCCCATGTCTCGGCCGAATCCGGCCACCGCCGCCTGCTCGAAGCGCTCGGCCTGCCGCCGCTGCTCGACCTCGGCATGCGGCTCGGCGAAGGCTCCGGCGCCTGCCTAGCCGTCAACATCGTCCGCTCGGCGCTGGAGTGCCACACGGGCATGGCGAGCTTTGCCGAGGCTGGTGTTTCGGAGAAGTAGCTAGAGCGATTTGACGGGAGGGCGCCGGCCCGAACCTTCACTGACCATCGTCGGGCCGATCACTGGCATTCCGGGCTGGTGGCTCGAACAGCACGGCCGCTGAAAGATTCCCCACCTGGGGGTTGGCCCGCTGCTTCTGTGGTGGGCTCTTTTTACTGGCACTATTCGCCGCCGTTGCCGACAAAATGTGATTGACGTAACGGTGACCAGGCGCAATCATTACGGATTGTGCAGGGTGAGGGCGTTTTCAATGAAACTCGTTGTCTTTGGCGTAGCAATAGTATTGGCCGCTACCGGAGCAGCTGTTGCGAAAGAGAAGAAAAAGGTGGCCACCGCTCAGGCTACAACCTCGTGTTCTACAGCTCATAAGAAGGCTGGCAGCAAGCCGACCGCGAAACCGGATTGCAAATCGACAGGCACCGTGTTTGCGCGACCGTCAAATAGGGCCGAAAACTTCCTGGATCATTATAATCCGCGCTTAGGGTATGACACCAGTCCGTGGTTTCAAACTGGCTTTAATTGATGGCGGCTTCGGCTTCCGGGCCTTTCTTAATCCAGCGCGGCCTTCCCTCCTTCGCCAAATAGCGCACCGGCTTACCGGCCGCCGAGTTTAAGGCAAACCTGCCCCATGATTGAGGCATGTCGAGGCGCGTCAACGCGTCCGGCATTCCAAGGTCTTCCACCAACTTTTCTAGAAATTTGGTGGGTGCGCACAGGATTGAACTGTGGACCCGCTGATTAAGAGTCAGCTGCTCTACCAACTGAGCTACGCACCCACTCGACCGGTAAAACCGGCGTTGGCGGGCATATAGCCGCCGATACCGGTCCTGTCCAGCCCTGCCGGAATCATTTCCCGACAAATCGCTGAACTGCCGCAGGTGGTCACACGAACAGCCTGCCTTCCGCCACCTTGATGGCATGGCCGCCGATGCGCGCGGAGGCCAGTTTTCCGCCTTCGACAGTGAGTTCCAAGCGGATACGTGACGGGCGGCCCATCTCCAGCCCCTGCTCGATCCACAGCTGCGAAATGCCGTCGGTGGGCGCATCGAAATGCATGATGGCGCCGGCAAAGGCCGCCGCCGCCGACCCGGTCGCCGGGTCTTCATAGGACGGCGTGCCCGGCACGATCATGCGGACATGGAAGGCGCTGTCATGGTTCACCGTCTGGCGGCAATAGACATACGGGCTGGCGAAGGCCCATTCGCTCTTGCGCGGCGCCAGTTCCGACCAGGCCTGGTTGTCGAGCTTGATCCGGCCGGCAGCCTCCAGATTGGAGACCGGAATGCTGACGTAAGGCACGCCTGCCGACCAGAACGACACCAGGTGATTCTCGAAGCCGATCTCGTGCGGCGCCAGCCCGAGGGCGGCGCCGATCGCCTCCGGGTCGGCATCGAGCTTCAGCGGCTCCGGCAGCTTCGCCAGGTCGAACTCGGCAAAGGTGGCGCCATCGTGCCGGCTGACGGCGCAGCGCACCGGGCCGATATTCTCCTCCAGCACGAAGATGCCGGCTTCGCCCTCGCCTGTCAGTTCGGCCAGCGCGATCGCGGCGCCAACTGTCGGATGTCCGGCGAACGGCATCTCATAGTCGGGCGTGAAAATGCGGATGCGGTTGCGATGTTTTGGATTGTCCGGCGGCAGCACGAAGACCGATTCGGACAGGTTGAACTCGCGCGCAATGGCCTGCATGGCGGCTGTATCCAGCCCTTGGCTGTCGAGCACGACAGCCAGCGGATTGCCGGCCAGCCGCTCCGTCGTAAACACATCGTAGAGCAAGTAATTGCGGGTCTGCATCTTGAAAAACCTTCCGCCTCAATCCGAACATGGCCGAAATTTAATTTGATATTCGAACCACCAAGCCTGATCTGTGCACAACTAGGGACATTACGCTTTCATAGGGGTCCGGCGTGGACCAGCTTGTCAATCTGCCAAAGACGGAATCGGATTCCGCCATCGAGGCGGCGCTCGGGCTTGATCAGAGCGGCGTGCGCAAGACGCGCCGCCGGGGCTGGCTTTACGCGCTGCTGGCGCTGATCGCACTTGCCGCCGGGTTGGCTGGCTACCAGTGGTTTGCCGGCTCCCCGGCCAAGATCGACTACACCACCACGCCGGCTACCATTGCCGACCTCACCGTCGCGGTTTCGGCGACCGGCACGCTGCAGCCCCTCACCCAGGTCGACATTTCAAGCGAGCTGTCCGGCATCATCCGCTCGGTCTCGGCCGAAGAGAACCAGCAGGTCAAGAAGGGCGACGTGCTGGCGACGCTCGACACGGTGAAACTCGAGGTCCAGATCGAACGCGCCGAAGCCTCGGCCAAGGCCGCTGCCGCCAATGTCGAGGACGCCACGGTAACCCTGAAGGAGAACGAAAGCGCCCTCACCCGCGCGGCCGAACTGACCAGGCGTGGCATGGCGACCGATCAGTCGCTCGAGGCGGCGACTGCCACGCGCGACCGCTCCAAGGCGGCGCTCGATAGTGCGCAGGCCAATCTCGCCATCGCCCAGGCCGATCTCAAGGCGCAGCAGACCGACCTTGCCAAGAGCACCATCTATGCGCCGATTGACGGCATCGTCTTGACGCGTTCCGTCGACCCCGGCCAGACGGTCGCCTCCTCGCTGCAGGCGCCGGTTCTGTTCATCATCGCCGCCGATTTGAGGAACATGGAATTGGTGGCGGCGGTCGACGAGGCCGATATCGGCGCGGTCAAACCAGGCCAGCATGCACGCTTCACCGTCGATGCCTTTCCGGAGCGGCCGTTCGACGCCGAGATCCGCGACATCTCCTACGCCTCGGTCACCACCGACGGCGTCGTCACCTACAATGCACGGTTGGAAGTCGACAATAACGAGCTTTTGCTGCGGCCCGGCATGACCGCCACGGTTTCGGTCGTCACCAGGCAGGCCAAGAGCGTGCTCACCGTGCCGTCCACCGCTTTCCGCTACCGCCCGGCGCAGCAGGCCGCGCGCGCGTGGAGCCTCAGCGATCTGTTCACCGGCCGCATGGGCCGTGGCGGCAACCGCCGCCAGCCGGTGAAGGCGCCCACCGACGGCTCACGCACGCTCTATGTGCTGGAGAACGGCCGGCCGCATCCGGTCAACGTCAAGATCGGCTCCACCGACGGCGAACTGACCGAGATCACCTCCGGGCTGGACGAAGGTGCAGAGGTTATCACGGCCTCGCAGCTGCGGAGCTGACGCCATGGCCGCGGGCCTCATCGGTTTCGACACGGTCTGGAAGAGCTATGGCCAGGGCGAAGCCAAGGTCCATGCGCTGGCCGGCGTCGACCTCGCCATCCAGCGTGGCGAATTCGTCGCCATCATGGGCCCGTCCGGTTCGGGCAAATCGACCGCGATGAACATCATCGGTTGCCTCGACACGCCGACGGCCGGAACCTACTCCTTCATGGGCATCGATGCTGGCCGGCTCGACCGCAACCGCCGGGCGCTGCTGCGCAATCTCTATATCGGCTTCGTCTTCCAGGGCTACAATCTGTTGCCGCGCACCACGGCGGCGGAAAATGTCGAGCTGCCGCTGATCTATCGCGGCGCGCCGGCCCGCGAGCGCCGCGATCTTGCCATGCAGGCGCTGGCGGAGGTCGGCCTGGTCGGGCGCGAACATCACACGCCGGCCGAACTCTCCGGTGGTCAGCAACAGCGCGTGGCGATCGCGCGCGCCATCGTCACCAGGCCGACGCTGCTCGTCGCCGACGAGCCGACCGGCAATCTCGACACCGCCCGCACGCATGAGATCATGGAGTTGTTGACGCGGCTGAACCGGGAGCTCGGCTTGACCATCGCCATGGTCACCCACGAGGCCGATGTCGCCGATTATGCCGAGCGCACCATCCGCTTCCTCGACGGCCACGTCGCGTCCGACACGGTCAAGTCGGAGTTGGCGTCATGATCTGGGAAACCGTCCGCCTCTCTCTGCGCTCCATCCGCCGCAATGTGCTGCGCTCGTTCCTGACGCTGCTCGGCATCGTCATCGGTGTCGCCGCCGTCATCGCCATGCTGACCATCGGTTCGGGCACCACGGCCAAGGTCAAGTCGGACATCGCCAAGCTCGGCTCGAACCTGCTCGTCGTCCGTTCCGGCCGCCCGGCAGGCACCGGCGGACCAGGCGGGCTCGACCAGGCGGTACGGCCTCTGGCCGACAAGGATGTAGCCGCCCTCGTAGCCCACCTGACCGGAGCGCGCGCCATTGCGCCGGCGTCGCAGAAACAAGTCCGCGTCATTTTCGGCACCGAGAGCCTGACCTCGGGCGTCACCGGCACCGACAGCGCCTATCTCGACGCCCGCGACTGGAAGCTGGTGTCGGGCCGCCCGTTCTCGGATTCGGAAACACGCTCCGGCACCGGCGTCTGCCTGATCGGCGAAACGGTGCGCCAGCAATTCTTCGGCGCCGGCGAACCCGAGGGCGAGATCATCCGCGTCAACCGCACCTCGTGCAAGATCATCGGCCTGCTCGAACCCAAGGGCTATACCGGCTTCGGCCAGGACCAGGACAATGTCGTCTTAATGCCGCTTGCCGCCTATCAGCGCCGCATCGCCGGCAACCGCGACATCGACAACATCTACGTCGCCGCCGACGACCGCACCCCGACCACCGAATTGCAGCCGCGAGTCGAGGACATTTTGCGCGACACCCGCCGCATCACGCCGGACCGCGAAGACGATTTCTCGATCCGCGACATGACCCAGATCGCCGACGCCATGGCCAGCGCCACCACCACCATGACCGGCATGCTGGGCGCCGTCGCGGGCGTCAGCCTGCTGGTCGGCGGCATCGGCATCATGAACATCATGCTGGTCTCGGTCACTGAGCGCACCCGCGAGATCGGCATCAGGCTCGCCATCGGCGCGCATGAAAAGCACATCCTCATCCAGTTCCTGGTCGAGGCGACGGTGCTGTCGCTGCTCGGCGGCATTATCGGCATCCTGATCGGCCTGGCGCTGGCCGGCCTCGCCTCGGCAACGCTGGCCATACCGTTTGCGCCGAGCCCGGCGGTCATCCTGCTCGCCGTCGGTTTTTCGGCGCTGATCGGCATGGTGTTCGGCTTCTTCCCGGCGCTGCGCGGCGCCAGGCTCGACCCGATCGACGCGCTGCGCCACGAATAAGCGCCAGATCAGCTCCACCGCAACCAACCGCTATCCACAAGGATGGGTGCTTGTCGACATCGGCAATACTTGTTGTCGTCCGGTCTGCGATGCTAATTTTAGAGCAAAGCATCTGGTCAAGGAGTGGCAATGAGCAAGAAGGCGCGGCTGATTCTGACGATGGTGATCATCGAAGGCGCCCTTGCGGGACTTTGGTGGTATCTCGCCCGCTACGGCATGGCCAATCCCGATCGTGTCACCGCCGATTTTCAGGCAGTCGTCGGCCAGACGATGGGCATGGTCATGGGTGGATTGCTGGGCATCGGCGTCATCCTGTTCCTCGTCGCCGCCCGCAACGACCGCAAGGCGGCGCAGAACAATCCGCGCCGTTAGCCCCCGCCACCGCCAAAATGCCACTCGACCAGCGGCTTCATATGCGGTGCCAGCCCTTCCGGCAGGTCGGCGGCGTGGCGGATGATCACCGGCCCCTCGATCTCCGGCTCGGTCTCGGTCGCGACGAAGGCGCCGATGCGCCGCGCAATCTCGTCGGCCGGCGCATCGACGTGGTAGCGGCGGAAGAGGACCGTGCCGGTCGAAGTCGACAGCGCATGGTAGCGCTTGCCGCGCGCAGCGCCTGTCAGGTCAAGCCCGGTCTCCTCGCGCACTTCACGGATCATGTTGAAATCGACATCGACGCGGCCATCGCGAAAATCGATCGGCTCGAACGAGCCGGCAGCGAAGTAGACACTGCCGGCCGGGACCGTGTGCGCGCCCATGCGGATCGCCACCAGGGCGTTGTCGCCGGCGACCAGCATGGCGTGGCCATAGGCATGCTCGGCGCCCGTTCCCTGCCGGTTCTTTCGCCACAGCAGGAAGGTCGAGTACTTCACCGCCTGACAACGCCCGACGATCCGGTTGTCGCGCCAGGCGAGCGCCGAGAGCAGCACCACCGTGCCGTCGAACAACGCCGGATTGGCCGTGACCTCGCGCCGCCAGTTGTCAGTGATCGCCTGCGCGTTGTCGCGCTCGAACGGATGCGGGCCGGGGTCGAGCCGGACGTCGATTTCGTCGACGGGCAGGATGACGTTGCGCGGCAGGTCGAAGCTCACCGTGCTCAAGCCATGTCCAGGGTAATTGCGACGGGACAATGGTCCGACGCCTTCGGCCGGTCCCAGCCGGCGCGCGGAAAGCGCTCCACCGCCTGTCCGGCCGGAAAGATGGTGCGCCAGGGCTGGCCGTTGCGGATGATGTCGGGAACCGCCGTCGCATTCTTCGCCGCCAGCCCTTTCGACAGCAGGATGTAGTCGAGCTGGCACAGATGCCGCTCCTTCGGCCCGCGCGTGTGGTAGAAACTCCAGCGGTCCATCTCCGGCCGGCGTTCGACGACATTCTCGCAAAAGCCGCCGGCGGTGAGCACATCGATACAGGACTGGCTCTCGTCGATCACCTGGAAGCGGTAGCCGTCGACGGCGTCGCCCTCGATCTTCACCCGCTGGCGGTAGTCGTTCATGTCGCCGCAGATCGCCCAGTTTTTATCGGCTGCGTGCTCTTTGCCGAAGCGCTCCTCGATGATGCGGCGCACCGCTTGCGCCTCGGCGATGCGCACCGGCATCGTCGCCTTGCGGCCGTCGAGCCCATTGCGCGGCGAGCCCATCGATTTGAAATGGACGAGGTAAAGCGTCAGCGGCACGCCGCCGACCTTGATGTCGACCTCCAGGCAGTCGCGCCGGAAGATGCGTTCATTGGCCAGGTTGCCGAGCGCCTCGAGTTCAGGCGTGTGCAATCCGAACTGCTCGAACGTGACATAGGCATGGCTGGTCATGCGCACGAACTCGATCGGCTGACCTTGCGCGGTCTCGTTGCGCATCATCACGGCAACGTCGATGCCGCGCGAATCATTGCCGGCGGTGGTGTATTTCTGCCGGTAACCCTCGCCCACCATCTTGAAGAGATAGCCGTACTCGAAGGCCTTCAGCGCCTCGATGTTGTCGACCTCCTGCATGCAGATGATGTCCGCGCGGGTGGCGGCAACGGCGAGCGCGGTCAACTGGCGCGTATCGTCGGATTGCGCGATGGCGCGCGCCTGCTCCAGCATCCGGTATTCGGCTTCGCTCTGGATGTCGAAAAGCGCCAGCGTGCGGTCTTCGTTGAGCTGGTTGCGGAAGCCCGAGTAATCGAACCTGTTCATCAGGTTTTCGACATTGAAAGTGGCGAGGCGCAGCGACATGGACTGACCTTTGCCTGCAAGCGCCAATGAAAACAAGGGCTGCTCGTCATGGCTGATGGAACCTTTCTGTTCATCCTCCGTTCAGACGCCAAGGTCCATCAATAGGCCACTTCCCTGGGGTATCCGGGCGTGGGGCCTGTATCACTTGGAGAGTGCAATGAGCTCGCTCTTTTCGTCCACAGTCAAATCCGGGCTGTTAGCGCTCGGTCTTTTCTCGGGTCTCACGGCGCCATCCGCCGCGGGCCCGATCCTGCAGCCGGACTTGTCGGTGCCGGCAAGCACCGCATTGTCTGACATCACACCGGTTCGCGACAGCTGGGCGGGCGGCAATGACCGCCGCTCCTTCAACGATTGGCAGTGGCGCCGCCACGACGGCCGTCGCTTTGCCCGGTCAGGCAACTGGAACAACGGCAACTGGAATGGCGGCAACTGGAACGGCGGCGACAACTGGCGCTGGCGCCATCACCGCCACCATCGCGGCCGTGATTTTGACACCGGCGCCGCAGCAGTTCTCGGCCTCGGCCTGGGTCTGGGCCTCGGCAGTATCTACAACAACGGCTACTACAACAACGGCTATTACAATGACGGCTATTACGTGCAGCCGGCGCCCCGCCGCTATTACCGCACGCAGCGTCTGTCCAGCGCCCATGTACAGTGGTGCTACGACCGCTATCGGTCCTACCGGGCCTGGGACAACACGTTCCAGCCCTATGGTGGCCCGCGCCAGCAATGCTGGTCGCCCTACAGCTGAACTATAAACGACAATACACGACGGCGCCGCCCCATCGCGGCGCCGTTTTCATTTGGGAAAGACGGCTGGTCTCGGTCACCGCTAACCATATGTTTATCGGCTCAGCCTATCCGTGATATCGTGCCCCATCTGACGATCGCGCCGATCCGGTCGCGAAGGACGTGCCGTCATGGCCGACAACGAATTGCGAAACAAACACCGGCAGCGCGTGCTGAAAGGCGCGACGATTCTGACCGGCCTCACCAATTCCGAGGTCAAGTGCACGGTGCGCAACATGCATGCCGGCGGCGCCGAACTGAAAGTCTCGATAGACGCGCGCGTGCCGGACGAGTTCCTGCTCTATGTGCCGGTCGACGGCATCGGCTACAAGGCCATCGTGCGCTGGCGCCGCGACGACCGCATCGGCGTCGAGTTCACCGGCACCGAGCCGAAGCCGCATTGGCACTATGGCTGAGCGTCCTGATCGATAAACCGGCATGAAAGAGCCGGCGGATCGCTCCGCCGGCTCTTTGCTCCCAATCCTGACGACTGCGGGTTAGTTCTTGGCCTTGTCGACCAGCTTGTTCTTGGAAATCCAGGGCATCATGGCGCGCAGCTTGGCGCCGACTTCCTCGATCTGGTGGCTGTCATTGTTGCGGCGGATGCCCTTGAAGCGCGACATGCCGGCGCGGTATTCCTGCATCCACTCCGAGGTGAATTTTCCGGTCTGGATGTCTTTCAGCACGCGCTTCATCTCGGCCTTGGTCTCGGCGGTAATGATGCGCGGGCCTGAGACATATTCACCCCATTCGGCGGTGTTCGAGATCGAGTAGTTCATGTTGGCGATGCCCCCTTCATAGATCAGGTCGACGATCAGCTTGACCTCGTGCAGGCACTCGAAATAGGCCATTTCGGGCGCATAGCCGGCTTCCACCAGGGTCTCAAAACCGGCGCGGATCAGTTCGACCAGGCCGCCGCAGAGCACGACCTGCTCGCCGAACAGATCGGTCTCGCATTCCTCGCGGAAATTGGTCTCGATGATGCCCGAACGGCCGCCGCCGACGCCGCAGGCGTAGGACAGAGCGAGATCGAGCGCGTTGCCGGAAGCATCCTGGTTGACGGCGACCAGGCACGGCACGCCGCCGCCCTTCTGGTATTCGCCGCGCACCGTGTGGCCGGGGCCTTTCGGCGCGATCATGACGACATCGACGGTCGACTTCGGCTCGATGAGGCCGAAATGCACGTTGAGGCCGTGCGCGAAGGCAATCGCGGCGCCGTCACGTATGTTTGGCGCGATTTCGTTTTTGTAGATGTCGGCCTGCAATTCGTCAGGCGTCGCCATCATCATCAAATCGGCCCATTTGGCAGCGTCCGCCACGCTCATCACCTTGAGCCCGTCGGCCTCGACCTTCTTGGCCGTCGCCGATCCCGCCTTGAGGCCGATGGCGATTTCCTTGGCGCCCGAATCCTTGAGGTTGAGCGCATGCGCCCGGCCTTGGCTGCCATAGCCGATGATGGCGACCTTCTTGCCCTTGATCAGATTGAGATCGGCGTCGCGATCGTAATAGACACGCATCTTTTGCTTCCTTCCCGTAGAGATTAGAGGCCTTGCGGCCCGGTTTTTGCTCCATAAAGAGCGAGAAACTGCTGCGTTGCCCGGACGGCATCGCCGCCGATCGCCGCTTCAGTCAATTCCAGCCTGTCGCCGAGCAGGAGACGGATCTGCACGTCGCGGGCGACCAGCCCGAAAAAGGTCCGGAACGCCATTTCGGCATCCGTAAAGTCGAGCAGCCCGGCCTGCTTGCCGGCAAGCAGCACCGGCTTCAGCCGTCTGGCCAGCGCGAAACGGCCATTCTCCAGCACGATGGCGCCGAGATCGTCCTTTCCGGATCCGGCATGGCCGACCGCGACGCGGTTCAGCGCGATCGAGGTATCGCTCGAAATCACCTTCAGCCAGTCCGAGGCGAAGCCTTCCAGGCTTGCCGTCAGCGAGGCAAGATCGAGCCGCTCACCGTCGACCGGCACCACGCGCACTTTCGATGCCTGCCACTGCACGGTCGCCGTCAGCAGTCCGTCGCGGTCGCCGAACCATTTGTAGAGCGTTTCCTTCGAGCAGCTGGCGCGGCGCGCCACCGCCGTCATGGTCAGATTGTCGCCCTCCTCGACCAGCAGCCGCAAAGCCGCGTCCAGGACGGCCTTTTGCCGCTCTGTCAGCACTTCGCTGGTATCGATCTCGGCCCTTGCCTGCAACAATTTCCTGCCCATTCGATGAGGTCGCCGGGTCGCCTCAAACGGCGTACCGTACGTTACGGTTCGGCATATTGCGCAATCCTATGCTCGACGCAAGGGGTCAGGTAGAAAAATCGTCGACGTGAGAGCCGCCGAGCAAACCACGAGATTCTGACGGATCAATCATCGGCGGGCGGATGGCGCAGCTCTCCAAGCAGGCTCGCCAGTATCTTCAGCTCCTCGGCGGAGAGTTTTGCGCCGACCAATTCCGCAATCGACCGTCCATAGACAGCCCACATCCGTCGCCGCGTCTGACGGCCCTTGGCCGAGATGCGGATGGTCTGGCCGCGGCCGTCATCGGCAGCCCTGAGCTTCTCGACCAGTCCGTCTGCCTCGAGGCGCGCCAGAAGCCGCGAGATGTTATACTGCGCAAACAGTGTGCGCTCGGTCAGCTGGAATGGCCGCAGCCCGCCCTCACCCGCCTCGGCGAGTTCATGCAGCACGTCATACCAGTCGAGCGGCGGCAAGCCGCTAGTCTTCAAAGCCTCTTCCGCCTTTTCGATGAGCTGGCGCGAAACCCGCATCAGGCGGGCCCAGGCCTTGACGGCTTCGGGCGAAGGCGTGGTTGTTTTGATCATGACCCATCCTAGGCGGTAGATGCAGTTGCATCAAGCTTGACGGTCAATGCACTTGCATCTATATGCATGCAACTGCATCGATCCGGGAAAGATCCATGAAACACGAAATTTGCAAAGTCGCCGACGTCCCACAGACGGGCAGCCTGATCGCACCGTTCTTCGGCCGCGAGGTCCATGTCTGGCGCAGCGGCGAGCGTGTCCGTGCCGCCGCCAATGTCTGCCTGCATTTCGGCGGGCCGCTCGGCTGCAAGGACGGCAAGCTGGTCTGCCAATGGCACGGTGCCGCCTTCGATATGGAAAGCGGCGATCGGCTTGAAGGTCCGGCGCTAAAAGCGTCGCGACTGATGTTCCTGTCGACGCGCGTCGAGGACGGCGCGTTGAACTATGTCTGGGGAGAGTGACATGCCTGAGAAGAATGAAATGACTGGCAAGCTCATTCTGGTCAGCCATCATCTGTGCCCCTATGTCCAGCGCGCCGCGATCTCGCTGACTGAGAAGGGCGTGCCGTTCGAACGCGTCACCATCGACCTCGCCAACAAGCCGGACTGGTTCAAGGCGATTTCGCCGCTGGGCAAGGTGCCGCTGCTGATCGTCCAGGCAAATGGCGAGGAGACGGTGATCTTCGAATCCGCCGTCATTCTCGAATTCCTCGAGGAGACGCAAGCCAATCCTCTGCATCCGGCCGACGCCTACGCCCGTGCCCGGCATCGCGCCTGGATCGAGTTCGGCTCGGCGACATTGAACACCATCGGCCGGTTCTACTCGGCTTCGACGGAGGCCGCCTTCCTGGCAGAGTCCACGGCACTTTCGGCCATGTTCGATCGTCTGGAGGACGAACTGGCCGACCAGGCCGGACCGTGGTTCAACGGCGAGCGCTTTTGCCTCGTCGATGCCGTCTACGGCCCGGTCTTCCGCTATCTCGACGCCTTTGACCGGATCGGCAATTTCGGCATTCTGGACGGCAAGCCATTGGTCCAGGCCTGGCGCAAGGCGTTGAGCGAACGCGCCTCGATCAAGGGTGCCGTGGCGCCGGACTATCCGCAGCGGCTGCGTCTATTCCTGCGTGCGAGAAATTCGTTTCTCTCGACCCTGATCCCGCCGGATGATCTGGCCAGTGCACCTCCTCTAGCCCGATCCGCCTGAACGGATCGATCAGCGTGCCGGCCACCATCGAGGCAAGCACGCCTGGCACTGGCGGGATTTTGGCGATGGTTGCCACCAGCCTGTCGCGGAAGAAGGGCAGCATCGTGCCGTCCGACTGGTAGAACGGCGTCAGCGCCAGCGACAGCAGCTGGAAGATCCGAACATGCCATCGCCGCGCCCGGGCGTAGCTTTCCAGCGCTGCCTCGACGTTGCCCGTTTGTGCCAAGGCATGGCTGAGTGCTGCCGCGTCGAGCAGCGCCATGTTGGCGCCTTGCCCGAGCTGCGGGCTGGTCGAATGCGCGGCATCGCCGATCACGGCCAGCCTGCGGCCGGCCGGCAGCTTCATCGTGTGGTGGCCGTAGCGCGCCAGCGACAGCTGGTCGAAGCTGTCGATCTGGCTGGTGAACGCCTCGCACTGTGGCCACAGCGAGACCAGTCTCGCCTTCCAGGCGTCGAGCCCTGCCGCGCGCACGTTTTCGGCATCCGCCGGCTTCAGGCTCCAGAAGAACGCCGCCATCTTTTCCCCGCCCGGCTCCGGTCGGCCGATCGGCAGGACGCCGATCATCACGCTGGCCTTGTCGTAGCGCTGCAGCAGCGCATTTTCGTCGAAGCCTTCGCGCCAGCCGAGCGAGGCCCAGAACGCGCCGTAAGTGAGCTGCCGCGGCTGGGCCGGATCGTTGAGGCACCGGCGCAGCTTCGAACGCGAGCCGCTGGCGTCGACGACGAGGTCGAACGGCCCTGCCCTGCGGCCCCCCACCGTTCGGCTCTTGTCGAAGATCAGGCTTGCCCGCTCACCGACGTCCAGCGCCTCGATCTCGACACCGGTTTCCATGGCTATGCCTTGGCGCTGCGCGGCGCGGAACAACACGTTGAACAGCGCCGCCCGGTGCACCGCCAGCCCGAAGCGGCCGCCAGGCTGCGCGTCGTAGCGCACGGCGAGCACGGTGCGGCCGGTCGAGGCATCGGCGCCATGCAGACGCTCGATGCGGCTGCCGAGCGCCAGAATGTCGTCGAGCAGGCCGAGATCGGCAACCACGCTCAGCCCGGTCGGCTGCAGGATCAGTCCGGAGCCGACGGGCTTGGGCTCCTCGAAACGTTCGAAGATGGTGACGTTATGGCCCGCACGCTTGAGAAAGAGCGCGGTGGCGAGCCCTGCCGGGCCGGCGCCCGCAATCGCGATGTCTAGAGATTTTTCCATTGCCCGCCCAACCACTGGCGGGACAATCCTTCAGCGCCATTGTCAAATCAAGCCGTTGCTGCATGGACCAAAATATCAGCCACCGGCGTCGAAGGCAGCGCGCGCCTTGCGCACCGCACCATGGTTGAGTTCGGCCCACAGGATCAGTTGATGCAAGGCGCCGAACATCGAACGGCCGAGATCGGTCAGGCTGTATTCGACGCTTGGCGGCTTGGTCGGGAACACTTCGCGATGAACAAAGCCGTCGCGCTGCAGATCGTGGAGCGTCTGGGTGAGCATGCGCTGCGAGATGTCGGGCACCAGGCGCCGCAACTCGCCGAAACGATAGGGCTGCTCTGCGAGCGCCGCCATCAGCAGCGAACTCCATTTGCCGTTCACGCCCTGCATCACGTCGCGAACCGGGCAATCGGCAATGTTTGCGCCATCGCTGGTGGCTTTGAATATATTGAGCTTGGTTCTCAGATTGACGACCTTGCCGTCCATCGCTGCTGGTTCCCTGGCGGTGCCTACCTCCCTAAAAACTGCCTTCTTTACGGTGGCCGGTCAATTCTTATTTTAGTGCTGGTCTCTTTTTGAGACTGTCAAAAGCACCCGCCACCCGGCGCAATTTCAGGATCCCCCATGACCGCAACCCTTCTCGTCACCGGCGCTTCCGGCCAGCTTGGCCGCGGCGTCATCAACCACCTGCTGGACACATTAAAGATCTCCGCAAACCGCATCATCGCCACCACCCGTACACCCGCCAACCTTGCCGATCTGGCGGCGCGCGGCGTCGTCGTCAGAGCCGCTGACTTCAACGACCCGCAATCGCTTGCCGAGGCCTTCGCGGGAGCCGACCGGGCACTCGTCATCTCGACCAACGAACTTGAGGTACAGGGGAAGCGGCGCGAGCAGCAGCTTGCGGCGGTGACGGCGGCCAAACAGGCTGGCGTCGGCCACCTGCTGTACACCTCGATGCCCAACCCCGAGCCTGGTTCGCCGGTTGTTTTCGCGCCCGACCACTACGACACCGAACAGGCGATCAAGGCGAGCGGGATCCCCTACACGATATTCCGCAATGGCTGGTATAACGAGAACCTGTTCATGGCGTTGCCGCAGGTTCTGGCATCGGGTCAGTGGTACACCTCCGCCGGCGACGGCGCCATTTCCTACGGCACGCGTGACGATTTCGCGGCGGCGATCGCAGCGGGGCTCGCCTCGGACAGCAGCGAAAGCGCGACTTACACGCTCACCGGCCCCAGTGCGTATACGGCTGCCGAAGTGGCGGCGTTGGTCACCGAGGTCACCAGCAAGCCGATCCAGGTCATCCAGCTTTCCGACGAAGCCCTGACCGAGGGAATGAAGTCGGCCGGCCTGCCTGAACCCTTCGCCAAGGTGCTGGTTTCATTCGACGCCGCCGCACGCGCAGGTGACCTCGGCATGGTGACAGACGCGGTCGAAAAACTCTCCGGCCGAAAGTCGGTGCCGCTGAAGCAGTTTCTGGAGACGAACAAGGCTGCACTGGCCGGCTGAAAGCTGCCGTTGCGGGACGCCGAGCCCTTAAGGTTCGGCCTCCCGCACAATTACTTACGTCGCTTGACCAGTCCCAGCCGGATCAGGCTTTCGCCCGTGGCAATCAAAGCATCTTCGCGCGAGCGTGGCGCCCAGCCGAGCACGCGCACCGCCTTGGCGTTGGTGGCGTTCTTGATCTTGCCCAGTTCCGTTGCGAGTTGTGCCGCTTCCGGATTAAACAGCCCGATGATGCGCACCAGCCAATCGGGAACTCCCGCGTCGAGACGCGCGACGCCGCCGGCCCGAGCCGCGTCTTCAGGGTCTGCGCGATCTCGCGCACCGTCATGAAATCGCCGGCGACAGCGAGGAACCGTTCGCCCTTGGCGGCGGGGTGGGTCATGGCGCGAACATGCAGATCCGCCACGTCGCGCGCGTCGACGACGCCGAAGGACAGGCGCGGCAGCCCAGGCACGGCGCCGTTCAGCATGCGCTGGACAAATTCGGTCGAGGTCGAATGGTCCGCGCCGAGCACCGGTCCAAAGATGCCAACGGGATTGACGACCGCAAGCTCCAGCGCGCCGCCCTGCTCGGCGATGAAATCCCAGGCCGCGCGCTCGGCGAGCGTCTTGGACTTCACATAGGCGCTGACCTTGCCTGCCGGATCGGTCCAGTTTTCCTCGTTGAAAGGCTGCCCATCCGCGCGCATCTTGCCATAGCCGACGGCCGCGAAGGATGAGGTGAGCACGACGCGCCTGACCCCGGCATCCCGCGCCGCCCGCAGCACGCGCAACGCGCCCTCGCGCGCCGGAAGGATCAGGTCATCCTCATGCGTGGGCACGCCGGGCGGAAAAGGCGATGCGACATGCAGCACGTAATCGCAGCCGGCCACCGCCGCCGGCCAGCCTGCGTCGGCCATCAGATCGGCATGGGCGAATGAAAGGG
The DNA here is from genome assembly GCF_040320605.1 of Mesorhizobium sp. M0659. Taxonomy (NCBI): domain Bacteria; kingdom Pseudomonadati; phylum Pseudomonadota; class Alphaproteobacteria; order Hyphomicrobiales; family Phyllobacteriaceae; genus Mesorhizobium; species Mesorhizobium sp. M0659. The sequence goes on along the minus strand of NZ_JAMYPY010000008.1, from coordinate 438 downwards.
CGTCACCGGGCTCCGTGCCACCTGCCTTGAGCATGGCGAGCACATCGGCTTCGCGCCTGGCCGATCGCACGGAGGTGCGGACGCGGTAGCCGGCCTTCAACAGTTCGAGGATGCAGTGAGCGCCGAGGAAGCCGGACCCGCCGGTGACCAGCACCAATTCGCCGCTCATATTAGCCTCCTCGACGATTTATCCGTTCGAGACCCTCAGATCGCCACCTGCGTGCCGATCTCGACCACACGTCCGGTCGGGATCTGGAAATACTCCGTCGCATCGGCCGCCGAGCGGGCGAGCCCGATGAACAGCTTGTCCTGCCACACCGGCATGCCGGAATTGGGCGATGCCTTGAGCGAGCGCCGCGACAGGAAGAACGACGTCGTCATGATGTCGAACTTCCAGCCCTGCTTGCGGCAGATCGCCAGCGCGCGCGGAATGTTGGG